>NZ_JAFAVV010000283.1 GCF_019242285.1 Bradyrhizobium sp. | reverse complement strand
GGCAGCGGCTTCCAGACCGAAGCTATTTTGAATTATCAACTTACCGACTACTTTTATCTCGGGCTCGGCGGCCGGTGGTGGCATCTTAACACCAATTCGATCGACAGCTTCGGCCAGCTGCTGACCTACACGACCGACCGCTACGGCGGCTTCCTGCAAGCCGGCCTGCAGTGGTAAGCTTTCGGCTCCCGCCCCCGCTGGCGGAGGAGGGGACGCTGTAGCGCCGTCTTTCGGAATGGCGACGGCGCATCATTCCGCGGCGCGAGGCGGCCGTTGAAGGAGAAAGAGCTCAGGATCGCGCTGGTGTGCTTCGGCGGCGTCTCGCTCGCCGTCTACATGCACGGGATCAGCAAGGAAATCCTGAAGCTGGTCCGCGCCTCGAGCGCGCTGCATTCGATTGCCGATCGTGACGCGCGCGCGAGCGCATCCTTCTTCGACCGCGCCGACCGCGCCGACCCCGAATACGACACCGACGAGATCTATTTCGACCTGCTGCACGACATCGGCAGAACCCTCGAGCTGCGCATCGTCGTCGACATCGTCGCCGGAGCCTCGGCCGGCGGCATCAACGGCACCATGCTGGCGCGCGCGCTCGCCCACGATCTGCCGATCGGAGCGCTGCGCGACCTGTGGCTCGACAATGCCGACATCAGCGGCCTGCTTGCCCCGCGGGCGCGGGCGCGGGCCGGCAGCAAGCTCGTGCTCAAGCCCGTGGTCTGGCTGTTGGGGGCGACGGGCCTGTGGGAATCGATCCGGGACCGGGAGGTGCGGCGCAATCTTTCGCTGTTCGTACGCTCGCGATGGTTCAAGCCGCCGCTGAGCGGCGATCGCATGGCCGAGCTCATGTACGATGCCGCAGCCTCCATGGGACAGCCGAAGCATCCGCGGGCATCGCTGCTGCCCTCGGGCCAAAGGCTCGACCTGTTCGTCACGGTGACCGATCATTACGGGCATCGGCAGCTCGTTCAGATCCACGATCCGCCGATCATTCAAGAGCGCGAGCACCGGCACGTGCTGCGGTTTCGTTATCAGCGGCGGCCGAACGGCGAGGTGATCAGCGATTTCGTCTTCGAGAACGCGGCCGCGTTGGCGTTCGCGGCGCGCGCCACATCGTCCTTCCCCGGCGCCTTCCCGCCGGCGCAGATCAGCGAGATGGACGCCGTGCTCGCGCGCAAATCCGTCCCCTGGCCCAAGCGGGACGATTTCATCGCGCGCAATTTCGATGCCTATACGCGGCTCAACATCGACCCGACCTCGGCCTGCTTCCTCGACGGCAGCGTGCTCAACAATCGCCCGTTTCGCGAGGCGATCTCGGCGATCCGCGGGCGGCCGGCCTATCGGCAGGTCGATCGGCGGCTCATTTATATCGACCCCGATCCGGTCATGCCGGGTACACAGCCGCGCTCCGAGCTTCCCGGCTTCTTCTCGACCTTGAAGGCGGCATTGTCGGATCTGCCGAGCGCCGAGCCGGTGCGCGACGAGCTCGATTGGGTCAACAATTTCAACGACCGCATCACGCGTCTGCGCGAGATCATCGACGAGGCCCGGCCGCACGTCAGCCGCTTGGTCGCCGACATCGGCCCGGCCTCGTTTGATCAGCCGATCACGCCCGAGCAGGTCCGCGCCTGGCGCGAACGGGTCAATGTTCAGGTCGCAGCCGACGCCGGATTCGCTTACGAAGCCTATGTCCGGCTCAAGCTGGCCTCCGTCCGCTCCTTTGTCGCCGGCCTGATCGCGGCGCTGCGCCGTGTTCCCGCCCATTCGCCGTTCGCCCGCGCCATCACGGTGATCATCGACGCGTGGGCGATCGCAACCGATACGATCTATCGGCAGGACGGGCAGCAAGCCGTGCACCTCGAAGCGGCGGCGTCAGCGCAGCAGGCCCCGCGTTGGGTGAAGTTCCTGCTCGCGTTCGATGTGGATTATCGCAAACGGCGCCTGCACTTCATGATCGAGGGACAGAACCGCTTGTATCAGGCGATTGATCGCGCGCATTTTCAGGATTTCGACCGCGCGACCGTCGACCGCTTGAAGCGCGACTTCTACGACTGCCTTGACATCCTCAACCGCCGCGAAGACATCACGGCCTTCAAGCCCGCGACCCGCGATCTGGTCGAGACCTTGTTCGCGACCGCGCCCGATATCAGCGAAGCCGAGGACCTCGAGTCCTATGCCCGCCAATTCGTCGCGCGTCACCGCGAGCGCATCGACCTCCTGGTGGATCAACTGGCAACGCAGATCGATCTCAATGCCAGCACCGACGACGTCGACAAGTTGTTGGTCTCAACCGATCCGAAGCAATGGCATCCGAATGCCCGGCGGGAGGTTCTCGTCAATTATCTGGGATTTCCGTTCTGGGATGTCTTGACGTTCCCGTTCATGCGTTGGCGCGAGGTCGGCGAGTTCAACAAGATCCTGGTCGACCGCATCAGTCCGCAGGACGCCTTGGCGCTCAAGGAATTCGGCGCCGGCGGGCGTCTCAAGGGCGTCGGCTTCGGGCATTTCGCCGCGTTCTTCTCGCGCGCCTATCGCGAGCACGACTATCTCCTCGGCCGCATTCACGCTCTCGACCGGCTCATCGACATCGTCTGCAACTCGGCACGGCTCGATATGGACTGTGAACGCGATGCCATCATGGCGCTGAAGCAGCGCGGCTTCACGCGGATTCTCGATGCCGAGGAGCCGCATCTGCCGAACAGCTCAGCCCTGATCGCCGCGCTGC
>NZ_JAFAVV010000274.1 GCF_019242285.1 Bradyrhizobium sp. | reverse complement strand
GGCTACACCGTCCTGTTCGGAACCAACAGCACCTACGCCATCGCGCCGAACATCCTGCAATCGCTCTCCTATGACAACGACAAGGCGTTCGCGCCGGTCGGATTGGTGTTGCGGTCTCCGCAGATGCTCTGCGTGAGTCCGGCCTTTCCCGTCAACACGGTCCCGGAGCTGCTGGATCACGTGCAGAAGCATCCCTCGAACGAGGTGAACTTCGCCTCCGCCGGCCCGGGCAGCACGAGCCACATGGCGATGGAACTCCTGATGTCGATAGCCCAGATCCGCATGCAGCACGTGCCGTATCGGGGCGGCGCGCCGGCGTTGCAGGCTCTCATGTCGGGTGAGGCGAGCGTCGGATTTGTCGATCTGTCCACCGCCCTTCCGGTGGCCAAATCCGGCATGCTGCGGATGCTGGCCGCCAGCACGGCGGAGCGGTCGGCACTTCAGCCGAACCTGCCGACGATCGCGGAAACCGTCCCCGGCTTCCAGTCGACCACGGACGTTTCCTGTTTCGTGCCTGCCGGAACGCCAGACCCCGCCATTCAGCGGCTCAGTGCTGCGATCAAGACTGCGTTCAAGCTGCCGCAGGTGACCAAGCCGCTGCTGGAGGCGGGCCTGATCCTGGTGGCGGGCACGCCTGAGGAGTTTCCGCAGTATTTTGCGGAGGAGCGCGCCAAGTGGCGCAAGCTGATCGAAACCCAGAACATCAAGCTGCAGTGAACAAGAGAGCCTCGCCTTGCCCTTTCTCTCCGCCGCGCTGTCGCGCATCAAGCCGTCGCCGACCAATTTCGCGTCGGACCGCGCCCGCCGGCTGAAGGCCGAGGGGCGCGACATCGTCGCGGTCTCGTCCGGCGAGCCCGACTTCGACACGCCGGACAACATTCGGGCGGCGGCAAACGCCGCGATTGCGCGTGGCCGAACCAAGTACACGGCGGTCGCCGGACTGCCGGAGCTGCGCGAGGCCGTCGTCGGCAAGTTCAAGCGGGAGAACGGTCTCGACTATCAGGTCGCGCAGACCATCGTGTCCACCGGCGGCAAGCAGGTGATCGCCAATGCGCTGCTGGCGACGGTGGACCCCGGCGACGAGGTGATCATCCCGGCGCCGTACTGGGTCTCCTATCCGGAGCTGGTTCAGCTCTGCGGCGGAACGCCGGTGGTCGTGAGGACGGACGTCGCCGACGGCTTCAAGCTCAAGGCCGAGGCGCTCGAAGCCGCGATCACGCCGAGGACCAAGTGGCTGATCCTGAACTCGCCGTGCAATCCGTCCGGCGCGGTCTATGGCTTCGATGAGCTGAAGGCGCTCGCCGAGGTTCTCGAGCGCCATCGCCAGGTGTGGATCCTCACCGACGACATGTACGAGCATCTGGTCTATGGCGAACGGCCCTTCGCCACGCTCGCCCAGGTCGAGCCGGAGCTCTATGAACGCACGCTGACCGTCAACGGCGTCTCGAAGGCTTACGCGATGACCGGCTGGCGGATCGGATTCGCGGGCGGCCCGCCGCAGCTCATCAAAGCGATGGAGACCATCCAGAGCCAGGTGACGTCGGGCACCTGCTCGGTCTCGCAATGGGCCGCGGTCGAGGCGCTCGACGGTCCGAAGGATTTCCTGAAGGACCGTTGCGGGGTCTTCGAGCAGCGCCGCGATATCGTGGTGTCGATGCTGAACCAGGCGCAGGGCATTCGCTGCCCGGTCCCCGACGGCGCGTTCTACGTCTTTCCGTCCTGCGCCGGCGTGATCGGCAAGCGAACGACGGATGGCCGGATCATCACGGCCGACGAGGATTTCGTTCTGGCGCTGCTGGAGGACGAGGGCGTGGCCGTGGTGCACGGGTCCGCCTTCGGCTGCGGTCCGAACTTCCGGATTTCCTACGCGGCGTCGCTCGATCTGCTCGAGGAAGCCTGCCGCCGCATCCAGCGTTTCTGCGCCGGCCTCGCGTAGCAGCTCTGCAGAGCTTCTGACCGGTTGGCGGGCGGCATTTGTAGGTGGATTGGCCTGTAGGGCGGATTAGCGCAGCGTAATCCGCCGAACCCTGCATCCGATCGGCGGATGACGCCTCCGGCTAATCCGCCCGACGGGCCGGTCCCGCCTCTATTCGTGAAGCAGCGTTTGCCAGTTTGAAGGCACCGCTTCGGCCGGTCCGGGCACCGGTTGATCCAACGGATGCGAGTGAGGGGCGTGAAGCTCCGGGCCGTCGAAGAAATCTCC
>NZ_JAFAVV010000216.1 GCF_019242285.1 Bradyrhizobium sp. | reverse complement strand
ATCCTGACCCGGTTGTAATTGGTCGCGATCCAGCCGAGCGATTTGAACCGCGCCAGCGTCCGGTTCATCACGTCGCGCGAGACGTTCGCCATCTCGGCGAGTTCGCTCTGGGTGAGATGGAAACCATCGGGGTGGGACGACTGCACGCCGTCCTCGGCGGCGGTGACGCGGAGCAGCGTCGCTGCGATACGCTGGTCGTTGCGGCGAATCAGGAGATCGGCGCCCGCGGACGCCGCCATTTCCGCGCCGAAGGCCGGCAGCGCCGCGAAGGCGCGCATGTATTCGACGGAGCGCAGCGCGATCTCGTTGAGGGACGTGAGCGGCAGGAACAGCGCCTGCGACGGTTCGAGCGCCCGGAACGTCGTGATGCGACGGCGGCCCGCGACGGATGTATAGCCGAACCAGTGGCCGGCGCGCAGCACATGGCCGAGCGCCTCGCGCGCCTCCCGGCCGGCGAGATAGAAGCCGAAGCCGCCATCGATGATGCCATAAATACCGCCCGCATCGTCGCCCGAATGGTACACGTAATCGCGCGTCGCGAACGTCACCACGGTCGCCTGGCGGAACACGATTTCCTGCAGGGATTTCGGCTGATGGGCGAGCCATCCCCGACTGGTGAAGATGCGTTCGATCTCGGAGCGGTCCACAGAAAAAAGCTCAAGGCATTACTATGGCAATTTTGGGGGCATTGTCGGTTTTCAGGCAAACTGTCAATCGCCTTCTGCTATCGTGCGATACGAGAGGCGTGCCGAATCCCGCAACGTCGAGGATCGGCTTTCATCGCGAGGCGTGCGCAGGGCAGCGATCCATCCGTCCTGTTCGCGGGGTTCGTCGAGGTAGGGGGGCGTCAGGCAGGATGTTCGACCTGATCATTTCAAAGCGCGGCGGCCGGTCGCGGTGGGAATGGCGTGTGTGCGACCTCTCCTCCGGGAAGGTCGTCATGGCGGGCGGCGAGAGGTCTCGCTCCGCGGCGCGCTACGAGGGGGCGCGCGCGCTCTTTCTCCTGCTGCTGTCGAGCCATCGCGCCGCCGTCGCCGTGCGGGGGCCGCGCGGCTAGCTCAGCGCGGGGGCGAGCGGGACGTCACCTCGCGTCCGATCTTGGCGCGCAGATCCGACAGATCGATGAACGCGTCGGCCTGCCGCCTGAGTTCGTCGGCGACCAGCGGCGGCTGCGTCGACACCGTCGAGGCCACCGTGACGTGGACGCCGCGGCGCTGAAGCGAAGCCACCAGCGAGCGGAAGTCGCCGTCGCCCGAGAACAGCACCATCTGGTCGACGTGCTCGGCGAGCTCGATCGCGTCGACCGCGAGCTCGATCACCATGTTGCCCTTGGTCTTGCGCTGGCCGCTCGCCTCGACGAATTCCTTGGTCGGCTTGGTGACGACGGTGTAGCCGTTGTAGTCGAGCCAGTCGATCAACGGGCGGATCGCGAGGTTCTCCTGGTCCTCGGCGATCAGCGTGTAATAGAACGCACGCACCAGCGTGCCGCGCGCTTCGAATTCCTTGAGCAGTCGCTTGTAGTCGATATCGAAGCCCAACAGCCTCGCCGTTGCGTAGAGATTGGGTCCGTCAATGAAGAGCGCGATCTTGTTGCTTCGATCTTTCATTTTTCCCTCGCACGTCCGCGAGGCTTAGATCATTGCTGCGGTCCGGAAACCAGAGGCGTTGCGATTTTTGAATCAAACCCAGTTAATGGATCGGTACATTTTTAGACAATCCGACGACAGTAATCACCAGATGCGGGGCGGCTGCAAGTCACGCGGGCGCGACGATGCACGCACACGGTTTCACGCCGCGCTGATGCGCGCGATGGTCATCGCGCAGACCGTATCGGCCTATTTGGTTTGTCGATCGATCGCGCGGCGTCAACGATTTTGGCGAGATTGCGATTGTCCCGCCGCGCCTCACGCGATGGTGCGATGATGCGGCTTGAACAGCCGCCCCTTCTCGGTGACGGCGACGATCGCGATCGCAGCCAGCGTGCAGACGAGGAAGCCGGTGGCGAACGGCACGAGCGTGCCGTCGTAACTCTGGCCGATCGCGGCGCCGACGGCGATGCCGACCAGCGTGGTGATCGAACCGTACAACGAGGAGGCGGTGCCGGCGATGTGGCCCTGCGGCTCCATCGCCATGGCGGTGAAGTTCGCGAACATCATCCCGAAGCAGAACATCATCAGCGAGGTGAGCGACAGGAACAGCGCCAGCGGCAGCAGGTCGCCGCGCGCCGCCACGAACATGATCGCGGCGATCACCAGAAAGCCCATCAGCGCGGTGTGCGAGATCACGCGCATGCCGAGCCGCCCGACCAGCCGCGCGTTGAGGAAGCCCGCGACGGCGGTCCCGAAGGCGACGCCGGCGAACGCGAGCGGAAACGCATGACCGAGCCCGTAGATGCCGGTTAACACCTGCTGCGCCGAGAACACGAAGGCGAGCAGGCAGCCCATCACGGCGCCGGCCGCCAGCGCGTAGCCGAGGGTCTGGCGGCTGGTCAACGTCTGGCGGTACGCGTCGAGCACGGCGGCCAGCGCGAACGCCTTGCGCTCGGCCGCGGGCAGCGTCTCCGGCAGCCGCAGCGCGCTCCAGGCGAGCGCGACCACGCCGTACAGCATCAGCACGACGAAGATGCCGCGCCAGTGCGTCAGGAGCATCACGGCCTGGCCGAGCGAGGGGGCGATCACGGGCACCGCGATGAACACCATCATCGCAAGCGACACCACGCTCGCCATGCGGCGGCCGGCATAGCAGTCGCGCACGACCGAGGTCGCGATCACCCGCGTCGCCGAGGTGCCGAGGCCCTCCAGCGCGCGCGCCAAGAGCAGGGTCTCGAAGGATGGGGCGGCCAGCGCCAGCAGGCTGGCGATGCAATACACCACCATGCCGCCGAGCAGGACCGGCCGGCGCCCAAAGCTGTCGGAGAGCGGTCCGATGACGAACTGGCCGGCGCCGAAGCCGATCAGGAACGCCGACAGCACCATCTGCGGCCGGTTGGCCGCGGCGATGTGGAAATAGGCGCCTATGTTGGGCAGCGCCGGCAGCATCATGTCCATCGCCAGCGGATTGAGCGCCATGATCGTCGCGATCACGGTGACGAATTCGGCAAAGCCCATCGGGCGGTGCCTCGCTACGCCGCTGGATCCCTGAAATGCGTCGGCGTCGACGTCAACCAAAGTCGCTGACCCCAAAGTTTCGCTATTGTATTTGAATGGCTTTTAGCGACAGTGCTGCGCTGCACAACCCTCGTTTGGAGATGGCAGGTCGGCGGCGTCAGGCGCCGCGGTCGGAAGGCAACTAAAGATTGCATGAATTTCATGACTGTATCCAGTGCGTGCATCCGCTCGAAGAGCCTTCGACCTCCGTGCCCTCGAAACGCTCCAATG
Source organism: Bradyrhizobium sp. (assembly GCF_019242285.1). GTDB lineage: Bacteria > Pseudomonadota > Alphaproteobacteria > Rhizobiales > Xanthobacteraceae > Bradyrhizobium. The sequence goes on along the minus strand of NZ_JAFAVV010000216.1, from coordinate 3,148 downwards.
AGGGCGCCGATTCCTGACCCCCAACCAGGCGTTTCCTTCAACTCTTTGCCAGCCATTGAAAAACGATGACGTACCGAAGCATCAAGGCGTTGCTCGTGGGGCTGTTGCTGACCCTGCCGGTTCTGCCGGCCGCTGCGGCCGAATCCGCCGCGGAGATGATCTCGAGCTTCCGCCTCAAGCATGGCGAGGTCCGCGTCACCTCGGACGCCGTGCTCAACCGCATCGCGCAGGAGCAGGCGCGCGCCATGGCCACGCGCGCCAGGCTCGACCATGAGGTCGCGGGCTCGTTCTCGTCGCGCATCGCGCCGTCGCAGGCCGGGCGCGCCGCGGAGAACATCGCCTATGGCTACGACACCTTCGAGAGGACGCTGCAGCAGTGGATCGAGTCCTCCGAGCATCGCAAGAATCTGCTGCTGCACAACGCCACCCGGATCGGCGTCGCCAGTGCGCATGACGAAGCCAGCCACCGCACCTATTGGGCCATGGAGATCGCGGGCGACTACGAGCCGAAGCCTGCCAAGGGCCGCAAGGGCGGCCCGCCCACCGGAGAGCGCCGCGTGGTCGCCGCCGTCGAGGCCAAGGGCGGCGCGTCGCACAAGCGGAGCTGCCACCTCAAGCTGCTCGGGCTCTGCCTGTAAACGAGCAGCTGTGGGCGTTTATCGCGGCTCGCCGGAAAATCCCAGCCGCAGCGCCGCAAGCCGCTCGAGCGCCGCTTGCGGCAATGGACCTTTCTGAACTGCGGCGAGCGCGTCCTCGAACTGCTGCGGCGTCGCCATCCCGACCAGGATCGTGCCCATCGCCGGATGCGAGATCGCAAAGCGCGTCGCGGCCTCCGTCAGGCTGCCGGCGAATCCCTCCTGCACCAGTGGTGCCAGGCGGCGCGCGCGATCGAGATCGGCGTCGTAGCTGATCGCGGAGCCGATCGGCTCCGGCGCCGGGCTCGCGATCGGGTGTCGCTCGGCCGAGCCCGACAGCGCGCCGCCGGCCAGCACGCGGATGCCGACGACGCCGACACCGGCCGCCTGCGTGCGGTCGAACAGCCGTTCGTAATCCTGCGCCGGATAGCTCGCCGGCAGGGCCTCGGCGGCCGAGGGATTGAGCATGTTGTAGACCACCTGGGCGCTGTCGAAGGCGCCGGACGAGATCACCTGCGCGAGCGCCGCCGTGTCGCCGACCGCCGTGAGGCCGAGGAAGCGCGTCTTGCCATCTCGGCGCAGGCGTTCGAACGCGCCCACCACCTCGCCCTGCACCTGCGCCACGCTCAGCGCCCCTTCGCCTTCCGCAGCCGTAATCGGGTTGTGCAGGTGGAAGATGTCGACCCGGTCGCGCCGCAGCCGCGTGAGACTGTTGTCGAGCGACGCGGTCACGGCGTCGGCGATACGGCCGCGCTCGTCCGCCTGCAGGCGCACCTTGGTGCCGACCACCACATCGGCCGGCTTCAGCGCCTGCAGAATGCGGCCGAGATTCTTTTCCGACTCGCCGTTGCCGTATTGCACCGCGGTGTCGAAATAGTTCACGCCGGCATCGATCGCCCGCGCGACGGTGCGCTCCTGGTCGGCGGGATCGCCGCGCACCATCAGCCCGCCGACGGCCCCGCAGCCGAAGCCCAGCACCGAGAGTTGCATTCCCGTCCGTCCAAATGCGCGCAACTGCATCGCCTTCCTCCCGCTACGCCAATACCCGATCATAGCATGCCGGGCGGACACCGCGGGAGAGCCGGGCCGCTTGCGTGGCGAGCGGAAACCTGAATGATCTGGCCCCATCGTCCCGGCGCGTCGGAGCCGGCCGTTTCCCTGGAGATATCTGGACATGTCGACGCTCATGCCGCATGGGGCCTGCCTGTCGTGGCAGCCGGGGTTGCTCTGGCTGAACGCCGTTTCCGATGCCGCGCTGGCCTGCACCTTCTTCATCGCCGCGCTGGTTTGCACGCGCTTCGTGCTGTGGCGGCGCCGCGAGGTCATGTTCAGCGGATTCTTCTGGGCGTTCGCGGTGTTCATCGCGGTATGCGGGGCGACCCGCCTGATGTCGATCCTCACGCTCTGGGTGCCGGCCTACGGCACCGAGGCCGCCGTCAAGGGGCTGCTGGCGCCGATCTCGATCGCGATCGGGGCGGCCTTGCTCCTGATGCTGCCTCGGCTCCTGGTGCTGCCGACCCGCATCCAGCTCCAGCAGGCCTATGCAGCCCTCGAGGAGGAGACGCGGCAACGCCGCGAGGCCGAGGCCATGGTCCGGCGCTTTCAGGAGATCGAGGCCAACGAGGCCCGGATCCGGCAGGCGCAGAAGATGGAGGCCGTCGGCCAGCTCACCGGCGGCGTCGCCCACGACTTCAACAACATCCTGACCGTGATCACCGGCTGCATCGAGATCGTCGGCGAGGCGGTCAAGGACAAGCCGCTCCTGGTCCAGATCACCAACATGATCAGCGCTGCCGCCTCGCGGGGCGCCGACCTCACGCAGCGCCTCTTGGCTTTCGCCCGCCGCCAGCCGCTGCAACCGCGCGCGACCGACGTCAACGACCTGGTCGTCGACGCCGCGCGGCTGCTGCGGCCGACGCTCGGTGAGCAGATCGAAATCCAGTCGATGCTGGCGCATGACGCGGTGCCGGCGCTGATCGATCCGAGCCAGCTCTCGACCGCGATCCTCAATCTCGCGCTGAACGCGCGGGACGCCATGCCGGACGGCGGCAAGCTGACGCTGGAGACGAAGAATGTCGTCCTCGACGAGGACTACGCCGCCATGAATCCCGAGGTGAAGCCCGGCAACTACGTCATGGTCGCGGTGAGCGATACCGGAGCCGGCATTCCCGGCAACCTGCTCGACAAGGTGTTCGAGCCGTTCTTCACCACCAAGGACGTCGGAAAAGGCTCCGGGCTCGGGCTCAGCATGGTCTACGGCTTCGTCAAGCAGTCCGACGGCCACATCAAGATCTACAGCGAGGAGGGCCACGGCACCACGGTGAAGCTGTATCTGCCCGAAGCCCCGTTCAAGGCCGACGTCGTGGTCACCGAGACCGGCACCTGCTCGGTCGAGTACGGCGACGAATCCGTCCTGATCGTCGAGGACGACGCGCTGGTCCGCGACTACGTCGTGACCCAGGTCGGCCGTCTCGGCTACGAGACGCTCGCCGCCTGCAACGCCGCGGAGGCGC
>NZ_JAFAVV010000158.1 GCF_019242285.1 Bradyrhizobium sp. | reverse complement strand
TGCTGGATGCCCCGCTTTCGCGGAGCATGACAGCGGAGGGTGTGCGACAGGAGAGGACATACGCTCGCGTTCTCGCGACGGGATTCGTCCGAGGCTTGCTACATGCATCGCCCTCGAAATCGGGGAGGGCGCAGGGAATGCCGGATGCTGGCCGCACCCATGGCCCGCCTGCAACAAAGAACGCAGGCGGCAGTCACCACAGGTCAGCCGACACATGCCGGCATTCCCTGCGCGATGGGTTACGGCTTATACGAGCTCTCCCCGGGGAGCGGGCTTTCTTGCCCCCGTCATCCGCAAGATCATCGCTTGCGAACTTGACGCCAGCGTCGCGGCGCCAGGACCACACGATTTCGCCGTCCGCCATGAGCGCGCTCGTCTCGCGCGCCATCGCGTCCACCGCATCCCACCCCCACGTCCGTGACGATCGCGAAGCGCCCCTCCGATGGAGGCGGGACAGGCGGCAGGATAGAAGAATTCGGAAAAATGGAAACAAGAATATTTTTGCGGCAGGGACTGGACAGGCCTAACCGGCTTGAGTCCGCAGGCGGAATTTCGTTTTTAGGGAAATCGATCTCGGGGGCGAGGGAACCCGCATTCGATCCGGAATCCGGATTCACCCGGCTGATTCCACTCGTCCGAAGCCTCGTCCGCGAAAGGATCGATGGAATGCCGGCGGCCGACAGCCGCGTGAATGCGCAGCTCCCATGCGGATCAACCGCGCGCGATGTCGGAACCAAGCTCCACCTTGTGCGTAGCACCATGGACGTCGTCTTTTCCGACCGAGGTCAGTGCGTTGGACGCCAAGATCAACCAGAAGACCAATCACAAGACTAACCCGCGCGATCCCGCCGCGGAGGAGCCAAAGCTGCCGGCGCCACGGCCGCAGCAATTGCCGCCGCCGAAGGATCGCAAGCCGGGCGAAGCGCCGCCATCCGCGGCCAAGCCGTCGCTGGGTCAGCGGCTGCGGGAGCATTGGCTGCTGGCGACGCTCGCCACCTGCGTGCTGCTGGCGGTGCTGATCGGCGGTATCGCCTATTGGCTCAGCGTGCGGGACTATGAGAGCACCGATGACGCCTTCGTCGCCGCCCGCAGCTTCTCGGTGGCGCCGAAGGTCGGCGGCTATGTCACCGAGGTGCCGGTCACCGACAACCAGCACGTCAAGGCGGGCGACCTGCTCGCGAAGATCGACGACCGCGACTACAACATCGCGGCCGACCAGGCCCAGGCGCAGGTCGAGGTGGCCAAGGCCAACATCGACAATATCCAGGCCCAGATCGACAGCCAGCACGAGCAGATCAACGAGGCGCAGGCCCAGGTCGACCAGGCCCAGGCGCAGTTGAAATTCGCGCAGCAGGAGGAGGATCGCGCCAAGGACCTGGTGCAGAAGGGCGCGGGCACCGTGCAGCGCGAGCAGCAGACGCATTCCGACCTGCAGGGCCAGCAGGCCAATGACGCGCGCACCAAGGCGGCGCTGATCGCAGCCCAACTCGGGATCAAGACGCTCGGCACCCAGCTCGAAAGCGCCCGCGCCTCGCTGCAGCAGGCGGAGGCCCAGCTCGACCAGGCCAAGCTGAACCTCGGCTATACGCGCGTCACGGCCGCGCAGGCCGGGCGGGTCGTGAAACTCTCGGGCGCCGTCGGGACCTTCGCCACGGCCGGCCAGAGCCTGATGATGTTCGTGCCGGACGAAGTCTGGATCGTGGCGAACTACAAGGAGACGCAGCTCGCTTACATGCGGCCGGGCCAGCCGGTCGAATTCACCATCGACGCCTATCGGTCGCGCAAGCTGACCGGCCGCGTGGCTTCGGTGCAGCCCGGCTCCGGCACCGCGTTCAGCCTGCTGCCGGCGGAGAATGCCACCGGCAACTATGTCAAGGTCGTGCAGCGCGTGCCGGTCAAGATCGTGGTCGACAACTGGCCGGCCGATGTTGCCATCGGCCCCGGCATGTCGGTCGTGCCCTGGACCAAGGTGCGATGAGCGACGCGACCGCGGACGGCACGGCGGGCGGCTGGTCGCCGGAGCGCTCGGCGGCCGGCGGCCACAATCCCTATCTGATCGCCTTCGTGGTCTCGATCGCCACCTTCATGGAGGTGCTCGACACCACCATCGCCAATGTCGCCCTGCGACACATCGCCGGTAACCTCGCGATCGGGATCGACGAGAGTACCTATGTCATCACGAGCTATCTGGTGGCGAATGCGATCGTGCTGTCGATCTCCGGCTGGCTCGCGACCGTGATCGGCCGCAAGCGCTTCTACATGATCTGCGTCGCGACCTTCACCCTGGCCTCGCTGCTGTGCGGCTTCGCCTGGAACCTGCAGTCATTGGTGCTGTTCCGCATCCTGCAGGGCCTGGGCGGCGGCGGCATGGCGACCAGCGAGCAGGCGATCCTCGCCGACTCCTTTCCGCCGGCCAAGCGCGGCCAGGCTTTTGCGATTTATGGCGTGGCCGTGGTGGTGGCGCCGGTGGTCGGGCCGACGCTCGGCGGCTGGATCACCGACACTTATTCCTGGCACTGGGTGTTCCTGATCAACGTACCGATGGGGCTGTTGTCGCTGTTCCTGGTCGGCTCGCTCGTCAGCGAGCCGTCGGGCGCCGAGGAAGAACGCAGGCGGTTGCTGAGCCGCGGCCTGCGCTTCGACTATCTCGGCTTCATCTTCATCGCCGTCGGACTCGGGTGCCTCGAATTCGTGCTCGATGAGGGCCAGCGCAACGACTGGTTCGGCTCGAGCATGATCACGGCCTTCGCGCTGGCATCGGCGCTGTCGCTGCTGGCGCTGATCCCCTGGGAATTGATGCGCGAGGACCCGATCGTGGATATCCGGCTGCTCGGGCAGCGGCAGTTCGGCGCCTGCTTCCTGGTGATGCTCGGCACCGGCGCCGTCCTGATCGCGACCACGCAGATGCTGCCGCAATTGCTGCAGACCGAGCTGAACTATACCGCGATGCTGGCCGGCCTCGTGCTGTCGCCGGGCGGGATCATCACCATGATCATGATGCCGGTGGTCGGCCGGCTCATCAGCGTGGTGCAGCCGAAATACCTTCTTGTCGTCGGCGCCGCGATCGCGGCGGTGTCGATGTGGCACCTGACCGGCCTGACCGGCGATATCACCTATGGCTATGCCGCCTGGTCGCGCGTCCTGCTCGGCCTCGGGCTGCCGTTCCTGTTCCTGCCGGTGACCACCGCCTCCTATGACGGGGTGCCGCCCGGCAAGACCAACCAGGCCTCCGCCCTGATCAACGTGGCCCGCAACCTCGGCGGTTCTATGGGCGTGGCACTGGCGCAGACCCTCTTGGCGCAGCGCGCCCAATTCCATCAGAGCCGCCTGATCGAGCATGTCGCGCCCTCCGATCTCGGTTACCAGACCACGATCGACGCGATGAGCCGGTTCTTCCAGGCCCAGGGTTCCAGCGCCTCGGATGCTGCCTCCCAGGCGATCGCCTGGGTCGGGGTGACCTTGCAGCGCCAGGTCGACCTGCTTGCCTATATCGACGTGTTCTGGACGCTCGCGATCATCGGGGTGATCATGATTCCGGTGGCGCTGACGCTGCGATCGATCGACCTGACCGCCCCGGCGAAAAGGCATTGAACCATATCCCGCGCCGCGGGAACGAATTTGGAGTTCGCGATTTTTAATGCTCAGGGCGGAGGCCGACATGAATAGTCAATCCGATCATTTGCGCGACCAGGCTGAACGCGCCGAGCGCTTGTCCAAGTCCGTCAACAACGAGGAGGCGAGCCGGAAGCTCGCCGAGCTCTCCCAGAGCTTTCGCAATACCGCCGCTGCGCTCGACTCGGCGGCGAACGACCCGAGCCGCTGATCGGATCATCTGCCCGTTCGTGGGAGGTTCGGCCGGCGTGAGCGTGCCGAGTTCAAGCTTGCGGAAACAAGGGGGCGCACGAACGGCGCCATTTCCCTCCCCAAAAGTACATGATACGCCACGAAGGCGAGTTTGTTCAGCGGCCCAGCTCGATCCCTCTCGTTGGTTCCGATCCATGAAGGTTAACGGCTGTCGGATGGCGCGCCGGTTTGCCATCGGCGCCGGTGCCAGATAAGCCTTTGCTGGAACCTGAGGGAGTGAACATGGTCGACGTGGGAACCATTGCTGAGCTGGTCGCCAGCGGTGAAGCGGCAATCCTGTCCGAATGGATCGACCTGCAGAAGAAGGTCGGTACCCTGCAGACAGGCCGCATCACCGAGAACGAGCTGGTTGCGCAGTCGAGGGAGTTCCTGCATCGGCTGCGCGACGGCCTTGCGAGGGGCGGCAGCGACAGCTCCGACGCCGCCTATGGGCCGGCCAGGCAGATGCTCGCCGATCTCTCGCGCTCACGCGCACTGCAGGGCTTCTCGCCGACCGAAACCGCGACCTTCATCTTCTCGCTCAAGCAGCCGCTGTTCAACGTGCTGAACCGGAACGCGGCGCTGTCGCCGGTGCAGGCCGCCGATCTCACCTGGGCGGTGACGCTGCTGCTCGACGAGCTCGGCCTCTTTACCCTCGAAATCTTCCAGAAGAGCCGCGAAGAGGTCATCGTGCGTCAGCAGCGCGAGATAGCCGAGCTGTCGACGCCGGTGGTCAAGCTGTGGGACGGAATCCTCGCGCTACCCTTGATCGGCACGCTCGACAGCCAGCGCACTCAGGTGGTGATGGAGAACCTGCTGCAGACCGTGGTCGACGTCGAGGCCGAGATCGCGATCATCGACATCACGGGCGTGCCGACCGTCGATACGCTCACCGCGCAGCACCTGCTGAAGACGGTGGCCGCCGCGCGGCTGATGGGGGCGGACTGCATCATCAGCGGCATCCGGCCGCAGATCGCGCAGACCATGGTGCATCTCGGGGTCGAATTGAATGTCGTCTCCAAGGCGACGCTGGCCGACGCCTTCGCGATGGCGCTGGAACGCACCGGTCGCGCGGTGACGAAACGGAAGGCCGCGGCCGCCGCCGCCAAGGGCAAGCCGATCGCCGGGAAGGTCGAGTAGCGATGGACCGCATCCCCATCCTGAAATTCGGGAATGCGCTGCTGGTGACGATCCAGGTCGACATGCACGACCGCCTCGCCACCGCGCTCGAAGAGGACCTGACCGCCAAGATCGTCGCCTACGGCGCCAGGGGCGTGCTGATCGACATTTCCGCACTCGAGATCGTCGACAGTTTCATCGGACGGATGCTCGACAACATCGCGGCCGTCTCGCGCATCCTGGATGCCGACACCGTCGTGGTCGGCATGCGGCCGGCGGTCGCGATCACGCTGGTCGAACTCGGGCTGTCGCTGACGGGGGTGAAGACGGCGCTCAACGTCGAGCGCGGCATGGCGCTGATTCAGGCGCGGCTGCAGACGTCGGAATCCGAAGATGCCGACGTTGAGGACTGACCGCCTCGAAATCCGTTCCTCAGACGATGTCGTGCGGGTTCGCCAGATGGCCCGCGCGATGGCGCTCGAAACCGGCCTGGGCCTCGTCGATCAGACCAAGATCATCACCGCGGCAAGCGAGCTTGCGCGCAACATGCTGGACTATGGCGGCGGCGGGCTCGTTCTCGCCGAGGTCCTCGAGCAGCCGGGCCGGCGCGGATTGCGCCTGACCTTCGAGGACAAGGGGCCGGGCATCGCCGACGTCGAGGCTGCGCTGAAGGACGGCTTCACCACGGGAAAGGGCATGGGCCTCGGCCTCGGCGGGGCCAAACGTCTATCCAACGAGTTTTCGATCGATTCCAGGCCCGGCGCTGGCACCAAAGTTGTCATCGCACGTTGGAAATAGCCGATGATTGCGCTCGCCGTTCAGGATCAAAGCCAGGTAGCGGAGGCGCGGCGAGGGGCGACCGAGATGGCGATCCGCCAGGGTTTTGGCGAGGTCGACAGCGGAAGGGTGGCTCTCGTCGCGACCGAGCTTGCGACCAATCTCGTCAAGCACGGCAATGGCGGGGAGATGCTGGTTGGCGCCTTCGGTGAAGGGCGCGAGGGCGGCATCGAACTCATCGCGCTCGACAAGGGTCGCGGAATTCCGAACATCGCGGCGAGCCTCGCTGACGGCTTCTCGACGGCAGGGACGGCGGGCAAGGGCTTAGGCGCCGTGGTCCGGCAGTCGCATTTCGTCGACATCGCATCATGGCCGGGGGCCGGCACCGCCGTGCTGGCCCGGCTGAAACCGGGACAGCCGCCACCTGCGTCGACGGACAATGACCGCGTCGGTGCCGTGTCGGTGCCGAAGCCGGGCGAGGACGTCTGCGGCGATTCCTGGGGTGTTTCCGTAAGCCCCGAGGCGACCACAATGCTGGTCGCCGACGGGCTCGGTCACGGTCCCGATGCGGCCGAGGCCGCGGTCGAGGCGGTGCGGCTGTTCCACCGCTTCAGCGGCCATCGCACGCCGACCCTGCTCGACTACATCCATGGCGGCCTGCGCGCGACGCGGGGCGCGGCGGTGTCGATCGCGCGGATCGAGCCGGCCGCGGCGAAGGTAATGTTCGCGGGCGTCGGCAATGTCGCCGGTGCCATCGCCTCCGGCGGAGAGCTCAAGCGCATGGTGTCGATGCCGGGCACCGCCGGCCACAACGTTCGCAAGATCCAGGCCTTCGATTATCCCTTCACCTCCGGTCTCATTATTCTGCATTCCGACGGCATCGCCTCGAGCTGGACTCTCGATCGCTATCCAAATCTTGCCGCGCGGCACCCGACCCTGATTGCCGCGGTGCTGTACCGAGACCTGACACGGCACCGCGACGATGCTACCGTGCTGGTCGCGAAATGGTGATGGTCATGCCGGCAAACGCAAAAGTATGGCCGATCGTGACGGTCCCGATCGAAAGCGAAGGCGACGTCGTCGCCGTGCGCCAGCGCGCGCATCGGCTGGCCGAGCTGCTCGGCTTCGAACGCCAGGACCAGACCCGCATCGCCACCGCCGTATCGGAGCTCGCGCGAAACGCCTTCAGCTATGCCGATGGCGGCCGCGCCGAGTTCATCCTCGACGCGACGCCGGCTCCGCAGATCTTCGCCATCCGCATCTCCGACAAGGGGCCGGGCATCGCCGATCTCCAGACCATCCTGGACGGGCAATACCGTTCGCAGAGCGGCATGGGACTGGGCATTCTCGGCGCCCGCCGCCTGATGGACCATTTCAAGCTCGACTCCGCGGTCGGGGCGGGAACGACGGTCCAGATCGGCCAGGAGCTGCCGGCGCGCGCGGCGCCGATCACACGCGCGAAGCTCGGCGAAATGGTGGCCACGCTGCAGAAGGATACCTCCTCCGATCCGCTCGAAATCCTGCGCGAGCAGAACCGCGAATTGATGCAGAGCCTCGAGGAGCTGCGCCGCAAGGAGGAGGAAAGCAAGCATCTGGACCAGGAGCTCAGCGATACCAACCGCGGCGTGGTGGCGCTCTATGCCGAGCTCGACGAGCGCGCCGAGCAGCTCCGCCAGGCGAGCGAGCTGAAGACGAAGTTCCTCTCCAACATGAGCCACGAGTTCCGCACGCCGCTCAACTCGATCCTGGCGCTGTCGAGACTGCTGCTCGACCGCATCGACGGCGAATTGACGGCGGAGCAGGAACGCCAGGTCGGCTACATCCGCCGCTCGGCCGAGAGCCTGCTCGAGCTCGTCAACGACCTGCTCGATCTCGCCAAGGTCGAGGCCGGCAAGGTCGACATCCGCCCGAGCGCGTTCACGGTGGGAAATCTGTTCAGCGGCCTCCGCGGCGCGCTGAGGCCGCTGCTCACGAGCCCGTCGGTCGAACTGATCTTCGACATCCCGGACCGCGTGCCGGAGCTCTTCACGGACGAGGCCAAGGTCACGCAGATCCTGCGCAACCTGATCTCGAACGCGCTGAAATTCACCGAGCAGGGCGAGGTGCGCGTCACGGGGTCCCATGACGATACGCAGGGCCGCGTCAGGCTGTCGGTGCGCGATACCGGCATCGGCATCGCGCCCG
>NZ_JAFAVV010000916.1 GCF_019242285.1 Bradyrhizobium sp. | reverse complement strand
ATCATCGATCGAAGATCCTGGATGGTCGAATGAAGGGAGTGCGTGCCCGCAATGCATCCCGATCATGTCAATTGTCGGGGCGCCGATCTCCGTTACAGGCGGCCGCCATCGACCGACAGGATCTGACCGCTGATCCAGCCGGCCTGCTCGCTTGCCAGGAACAGCGCGGCCGACGCGATGTCCTCCGGCTTGCCGAGACGGCGGGTGTGCAGCGAATCCAGGATGCGCTGCTGGCCTTCCGGTCCGTAGGCCGCCCATTGCGCATGGGTCGCCGGATTGGTCAGGATCAGGCCCGGCGCCACCGCGTTGGCGGTGGTGCCGTGCGGACCGAGTTCGAACGAAAGCTGCCGCACGAGACCGACCACCGCATGCTTTGCCGCGGTGTACGCCTGGATGTTGGTCATGCTCGGCCGCAGGCCGGCGCCGGATGCGATGGCCACGATCCGTCCCCAGCCGGCCTTCTTGAGATGCGGCGCGGCCGCCTGGCTCAGCCATAGCGCCGCCTCGACATTGGCCTCGAACAGGATGCGCCAGTCGCGCTCCGTGATCTCCTCGAGCGGCCGGCCGACCTGGCCGCGAACGCCGCCGGCGGCCAGCGCCAGAATGTCGAGCCGCCCTTCGCCGGCGATCACCTCGGCGACCAGGCGATGCGCCGCCTCGCGATCGGACAGGTCGCAGGCATGGACCGGGGCCGACACGAGATCGCCCGCGGCCGAAAGGCCGACCGCATCGAGATCGGTCAGGTGAACGCGGGCGCCTGCGTCAGTGAAGGCCCGTGCCATCGCGCGCCCGATACCCTGAGCTGCGCCCGACAGCAGCACGACACGTCCGTCCAGCCGAATATTCATGATGATGCCCTATCGTGCGAGATCGTCCTCGATACCGATTGCTTCGCGAAGCTGCAGGATGTGGATGAGAGCTGCGCAACGCGGCAGCATGACCGTCCCGAATAGTTCGAGCTGTCGGGCACGCATGGTCGAGATATAAGCAAGCTTTATGCGGAAGCAGCAAGTCTCAGGCATGATACCTCCGGGCATGATTCCGCATGACCGCGACGCAGATGCGCCCGGGCGATGTCTCAAGCGCTGTCCCTCTCGAAAGCGAGGGCGCAGGGAAGACCGGGCATCGGCTGATGCCCATGGCCCCCGTGCAGCGGAAAACGCACGGGGCAGGAACCACAGGTTCAGCCGAGAATACCCGGCCCTCCCTGCGCAATGGTGTTACGACTTATAGCGCGCTCTCCCGGGTGAACGGGCTCTCTTGCCACCCTCGCCTCGCATCAGTCCTGCGAGACTTGATCCCAGCGTCGCGGGATCAGGACCACACGCCTTCGTCGTCCGCGAAGATGCCGCTCGTCTGGCAACACCGTCGCGTCCATCGCATCCCGCCTCCAACGCTCGTGACGATCGCGTAGCGCCCCTCGTAATCGGAGGCGGGACGCGGCAGTTATGGCATACTTCTGAAAATAAGAAACAAGAATATTTTTGCGCGACGATCTGGACACCCCGAATCGGCTTGAACGGGTTCGCGAATTTCGATTTTTCGCGCAGGGGATTTCTGGGCTCCCCTGGCTCGCGGGCGACGGGCCACGCCCCGCACGTCGCCGATTCTACCCAGCGCCGCGCGCTCGGCTTGGCTCGCCGAAGCCGGAGAGAAGGAAGACGGGGACGACGGGATGACTGGCCCATCCAATCCAAGTAGAACTAGCGCATGAACACTCACTGGCAATACGCGCGCGTGCTCGGCGAGGATGATATCGAGATTGCGGCTCGCGCGGCGCCTGAAGACCTCCGTCAAGTCGGACACTTCCACGACGAGGTCCAGATCGCTGCCGTGTTCGAAGGATGGCGGTCGTTCACTACGGCGATCGGTGTCTTTCGCGCCGAAGCCGGGCAGATTGTCGTACTGCCCGCGCGGCTCGTTCATGCGCCAATGATGCGCTCTTGTTCCATTGTCACGAACATATACATCGCGCCCGATCATCCTGCCGTGTCTGGTGTTGCAAGGCCTTCGACGATGGACGGGCGCGGCGCAGCACGGCTCAATGAAATCCTCGACCGTGTCGCGTCCCAGATGTCGCGGGTCGCTGCGGTAGAAGGATACGAGGCGGCGCCACGATGGATTGACCAGATCGCCGCAGCCGAACAGCCGATTGCGGCTGTAGCCGAGGCCGAAGGCCTCTCCATTGACGGTTTCATCAGATCGTTCACACGGCAGGTCGGTGTAACCCCTGCGCAGTACCGCATCGCGCATCGCCTGAATGTTGCGCGGGCGATGCTGAAACAGGGTGTCTCGGCCGCGGAGGCCGCTCAGGAAAGTGGTTTTTCCGACCAAAGCCACCTCGGGCGCTTCTTCCTGCGGGCCTACGGGACGACACCATCTGCCTACCGTAGGTGCATGCTGACGGCTCGAACGTCGATTTCGTTCTAGAAAGTAGCGCTCGACCGATGCAAGCTCCTCGAACAACGTGCCGGAGAGGCTTGTCGTGATTGGCCTGTTCTTCGAAGTTCAACCGCTGCCGGGACATTCGGAGAAATACTTCGAGCTCGCCGCTCGTCTGCGTCCCGAACTGAGCAAGAACCCCGGCCTGATCTTCATCGACCGATACGAAAGCCTCGATCGGCCTCACATCGTTCTTTCTCACTCCTGGTGGGATACCGAGGCATCATTGATCGCGTGGCGCGAGCACAGCGGGCATCGTGCGATCCAGCGCGCCGGACGCGAACATCACTTCATGGACTATCGAATACGGATCGGTCGCGCGTCTGCGGACCATGGCAACGACGCGCGAGCGCGCTTGTTCGTGGACTATTTCGACGGCGAGCCGGCTCCACGGGCGGGCGGCGAGCGCTTCAAGAGCGTCTATCGAGACGGAAAATACCTGCTTCTTTCGGCATCGAGTGCCGCAACGACCGAGTCATGCGCGGACCGCCGCGTGTTCGACGTCATCCGCGACTACACCATGTACGACCGCGCCGAGGCGCCGCAGCAGTATCCTGCCGTCGAGCGGAGATGACGATATGTGCGCCCTGACAGCTTTCCAAGCGGACAGAGATCGGTAGGGTGGGCTAATCGTACTGAGTCACAAGAAGACTCAAGCCATTGAATCGACTCGTCTTTGTGCAAATATGGTCGTTCCAAAAAGCTCA
>NZ_JAFAVV010000913.1 GCF_019242285.1 Bradyrhizobium sp. | reverse complement strand
TCGACACGATCGCCATGATCGGCTCGCCGGCTTCGCGTTGCGCCTCGGCCTCGACGGTTGCCGCGGGGCGGGCCTGTTTCGCCGCGGCCCCGGCGCTCAACGCGGCCATCGTCACGACCGCCAGAAGGGTGGCAAGGGAGGCAAGGGAGGCATGTCTCCAATGCCGCATCGTTCCGGTGTCTCGCGCCATCGTCAATCGAATTGCCATGCCATGTCCTGGTTGGAAGACTCGCCCACGCTTGTGACGATCATGTGTCGGATCACGATTTATACGCCTGGTCATGTCGTTGGGTGAAGCGACGCCAGCTCAATCCTGCCGCCTCACGAAGGGGCGGTATTGCGCTGCGATCAGAGGCCGCATGATCTTTCCGAGCGAGGCCGGTTCCGGCGCATTGAACGGCGACCGGCAGGGAGGATACGATATCGGGAACTAACGTTCGGCAAGAACGCAGGAAGCCCGCAATGACGGGCGGCAGAGGGAGATAAAGCCATGAGGGTGGTCCATCATCTGTTGGCGGCAACGCTCGCGCTGTTGTTGCCGGCGGCTGCGTCGGCGCAAGGACCCGTCAAGATCGGCGTGCTCAGCGACATGTCGTCGCTCTATGCGGACATCACCGGCGAAGGCACGGTCGCGGCCGCGCGGATGGCGGCCGAGGATTTCGGCCCGGTGCTCGGCAAGCCGGTCGAGGTGGTCTTCGCGGACCACCAGAACAAGGCCGATGTCGGCGCCACCATCGTGCGCCGCTGGTATGACGAGGAGGGCGTCGACATGGTGACCGACGGCGGCTCGTCTGCCGTGGCGCTCGCGGTCGAGGAGATGTCGCGCCAGAAGCAGAAGCTCGTGCTGTTCTCGGGTCCCGCCAGCTCCGATATCACCGGCAAGAACTGCTCGCCCTATGCGGCGCACTGGACCTACGACACCTACGCGCTGTCGCATGTCACCGGCACGGCCGTGGTCAGGTCCGGCGGCAAGAGCTGGTTCTTCATCGGCGCCGATTATGCCTTCGGCCGCGCCTTGCAGCGCGACACCTCGCAGGTGGTCGAAGCCGAGGGCGGCAAGGTGCTCGGCACCGTCTACGCGCCGCTGAACACCCCCGATTTCTCCTCGTTCCTGCTGCAGGCGCAGGCCTCCAAGGCGGAGGTGATCGGGCTTGCCAATGCCGGTGGCGACGCCACCAACGCGATCAAGCAGGGCGCGGAATTCGGCATCCTCAAGGGCGGGCAGAAATTCGCCGCGCTGCTGTTCTTCATCAGCGACGTTCACGCGATGGGGCTGAAGGCGGCCCAGGGCCTGCAGTTCACCGAGGCGTTCTACTGGGACCAGACGCCGGAGACGCGCGCCTTCGCGGAGCGCTTCAGGAAGAAGATCGGGCGCATGCCGGGCATGGTGCAGGCCGGCGTCTACAGCGCCACGCTGCATTACCTGAAAGCCGTAAAGGAGCTCGGCAGCAAAGACCCGCTCAAGGTGATGGAGAAGATGAGGGAGACTCCGATCAACGATTTCATGACCACGAATGGCAAGCTGCGTATTGATGGCCGGGTCGAGCGGGACATGTACCTTCTGGAGGTCAAGACGCCGGAGGAATCGAAATATGACTGGGACTATGTGAAGGTGGTGGCCAAGGTCCCCGGCGACAAGGCCTATCGGCCAATGTCGGACGGCGGCTGCCCGCTGGTGAAGTGAGCCGATCCGGGGTTTTTGGCATCAAAGTCTCCGGCGCGCCTTGGCGGCCTGCAGCGTGTTCTTGAGCAGGCACGCAATTGTCATCGGGCCGACGCCGCCCGGCACCGGGGTGATGGCGCCGGCGACCTCCCGCGCTTCCGCGAAGGCGACGTCGCCGACCAGCCGGCCCTTCGGCCTGCCCTCGACCGCGAGCCGGTTGATGCCGACGTCGATCACGATCGCGCCCTTCTTGATCCAGTCGCCGCGCACCATTTCCGGCCGGCCGACGGCCGCGACCAGCACGTCGGCCTCGCGGCACAGCGTAGGCAGGTCGCGGCTGCGCGAATGGGTCATGGTCACCGTGCAGTCGGCCTGCAGCAGGAGCTGCGCGATCGGCTTGCCGACGATGTTGGAGCGGCCGACCACGACCGCATGCAGGCCGCGCAGGCTCGGTTGCACGGAGTTGAGCAGCAGCATGCAGCCGAGCGGCGTGCAGGGCACGAGGCTCGGCAATGCCCGCATCAGCCGCCCGGCATTGACCGGGTGGAAGCCGTCGACGTCCTTGGCCGGATCGACCGCCTCGATCACGCGGTCGGTATCGATATGCGGCGGCAGCGGCAGTTGCACCAGGATGCCGTCGATGTCGTCATCGGCGTTGAGACGCGCGATCAGCGCCAGCAGCTCCTGCTGCGAGGTTTCGGCCGGCAGGCGGTGCTCGAAGGAGCGCATGCCGCTGGCATCGGTCTGCCGCGCCTTGGAGCCGACATAGACCTCGCTGGCGGGATCGTTGCCGACCAGCACGACCGCGAGCCCCGGCAGCTTCCTGCCCTGATCCTTCAGCCGCGCCACCTCGGCCGTGATCTCCAGGCGAAGCTTCTCGGCGATCGCCTTGCCGTCGATGATGGTCGCCGTCATTTCCCGGTCCCTGGAACCAATGAGATTCCGGGCGTCTATAGAAGAAAATGACGGCGCGTTCGAGCCTGGATTCGCAGGCGCCACGCTCATCGGTTCCGATGCCTGGCCGCCAGTGCGGCAAGCTCCGCGCGCACCCGGTCCAGCACCCCCGCATAGTCGCGGCTCTCGCCTTGCCGGAACAGCCGCACGCTCGGATACCAGGGGCTGTCGTCGCGGCCGAGCAGCCAGCGGTAGTCCGGCGGATGCGGCAGCATGATCCAGGTCGGACGGCCGAGCGCGCCGGCGAGATGCGCGACCGCGGTGTCGACGGTGATCACGAGATCGAGGCAGGAGACCAGCGCGGCGGTCTCGCCGAAATCGGCGAGGTCCTTGGTCAGGTCGACGATGCCGCGCGCATCGAGCGTGGCCCTGTCGCCCGGCCGCAGGTCTTTCTGCAGGCTGATGAAGCTCGCATCGACGTCGGTGAGGCGGGCGAGCGCGAGCAGCGGGACCGAGCGGTTGAGATCGTTGGAATGATCCGGGTTGCCGGCCCAGGCAAGCCCGACCCGCAAGCGGTCGCGCGGCGGCAGCCGCTCCTCCCAGGCGCGCGCACGCGCCGCATCGGGACGCGGCAGATCAGCGGCCGGGATCGCGTCGAGCCGCGTGCCGAAGGCGAAGGGCAGGCTCAGCATCGGGCAATACAGGTCGAACGGCGGCGGGGCCGCATCGTTGGCGATGCACAGCGCGACGCCCTCGACCTCTGACAACAGCGGCCGCAGCGCCGCGTGCACCCTCAGGATCACGCGGGCGCCGTGCGCGGCCAACAGCGGCAGATAGCGCGCGAGCTGGATCGCGTCGCCGATGCCCTCGTCGGCATAGACCAGGATGGTCTTGCCGGCGACATTCTCGCCGCGCCACATGGGCTGCGCGAATCGGGGATAGACGATCGGCAGGCCGGACACCTGCCAGCGCGCCTCCCGGCCGGTCCAGCCGGCGGCAAAATCGCCGTTCAGGAGCTTCAGATGCGCCGCACCGAGCGCGGCCTCGGCGTTGCCGGGCTCCTTCGCCATGACGCGCTCGTAAGTCGCCGCCGCCTCTTCGAGGCGCCCCAATTGGTGCAGCGCCAGCGCCTTGTTGTTGAGGGCGCCGAGATTGTCCGGCTCACGCGCGGTGGCCATGTCGAGCCAGACCAGCGCCTCCTCATAGCGGCCGAGCTGGTGCAGCACGCCACCGATATTGCTGCAGATGGCGGCATTGCGCGGATCGAGCCCGTGGGCGCGCCGGCTGTCGGCGAGGCTGCGCTCGAGCTGCTTCAGCCCGCGCAGGCAGACGCTGCGAAGCTGCAGGATCGTCGCCTGGTTCGGCTGCTGCCGGTCGCAGCGGTCGAGCACGGCCAGTGCGTCGTCGAAACGGCCGAGATTGATCAGGAGGTCGGCGAGGTTCAACTCGGTAACCGCACTGTTCGGGCCGAAGCTGGCCCTCAGGCGATGGTGGATCGCCAGCGCCTCTTCGGCGCGTCCGAGCTTCGCGAGCGAGACCGCCTTGTTGTAGAGCGCGACGTCGAGCTCAGGCCGAAGCGCGAGCGTGCGGTCGAACCACGGCAGCGCCTCCTCGTGGCGGTTCAGCGCCTGCAAGGCGGCGCCGACGTTGTTGCCGGTGTCGGGGTTGCTCGGATCGAGCGCATGAGAGCGTGTGCCGTCCGCGACCGCCTCCTCGTACCGCTTCAGACCGTGCAGGAACAGAGCCCGCATATGCAGCGTCGCCGCGTTGTTCGGCTGCACCTGGTCGCAGATGTCGAAGCACGCCAGCGCCTCTTCGAGCTGGCCGGACTGATAGTGCAGATAGCCGCTGCGGCACGCGGCCTCCCAGTCGCGGGGGGCGAGCTTGAGCACCTCCTGATAGGCGAAATGCGCAGCGTCCATGCGCTGCATTTCGAACAGCACGCCGGCGAGATTCTTCCAGTTCACGAGGTTCGGTTCGAATTGTACGGCCTTGTCGAAGGCGTGCAGCGCCTCGTCGCGGCGGCCGAGCCTGTGCAGGGCGACGCCGAGCGCGGCGTGGTTGTCCGCTGTCGGGGCCTTGCCGAGGGCGCGGGTCAGCCATTCGACGGCATGGTCGTTCTGGCCCGCCGCGAGCGAGATCTGCCCCATCAGATGCAGGGTATCGGCGTGCTCGGGGTCGATCGCCAGCGCATGCTGGCAGCAGACCTGAGCTTCCATCAAATGCCCGGATTGCAGCAGCGTCACGCCGCTCGCATACAGCGCGGCCGGTGTCACCACGCCGGCCTTGGTGGGTGCCTTCTGGGATTTTCGGGCGGAGGCCCGGCGTTCGCGGCGGTTCATCGGCAATTCCTGATTGAGGCCGATGCTACCTTTATGTGATTCGAAGGACGGGCGGGATGGGTAGGTTGGGCGAAGGCGCGGACGCGACGATGCGAAGCATCGCGCGGAGCGACCTGCCCACCATTCCCGGCGGCATGCCTCCGAAAGGGCGGGCACGCTCTTGCCCCGTGTGGCGTGCTTTCGCGCAAGAGGCCCGCTTTGCCCAGCCATAGAATCCTCGGATGGCCTAGTCCGTGCGCTCGAGATTGTCGTGCAGGCGGCGCTTCAGCGCGTCGATGTCGATCTGGTGCACGCTGCCGCTGCCGGCGAGATCGAGCGCGTGCGCGGCGGCTGCGCCCATCGCCATGCACGGTCCCATCACCCGCACGCTCGACAGGGCGGCATTGTCGGCGTCGATGCAGCGGCCGGCGGCGACGATGTTGTCGGCCTCGGCCGGCGTGAGGCTGCCGAACGGCACGTAATGGACGTGGTCCTGGTCGAACACGTGCCAGTGATGGCCGGAGCCGTGGTCGTGCAGTTCGATCGGCCATGCCGTGCGCGCGATCGCATCGGGGAATTTCGTGCCCGCGCGCACGTCGTCGACCGCAAGCTGCTGGCGGCCGACGATCCAGCGGGTCTGGCGGATGCCGGGAAAGCCATAGGCGCGGACGCGGGCCTTGCCGAAGCAGTCGGGGAACTCGTTCCTCAGGAACGCAAAGGCGCGGTCGGCCTGCTCCTTGCCTTCGAGGCCCTTCATGGTGGCGGCGATCGGCTCCAGCGGCGTCTCGACATGGGTCATGTTCATGGCGGCCACCCCGCGTCCGGGAATCACGAAGGAGAGGCCCTCGCGCCGCACCAGGCCGTAGTCGCCGGCCTTCTCGCGCATCCGCGCCGGCAATTCCTCGCGGCTCGGCACCTTGCTCTCGTCGATGTTCTCGACGATCAGCATCTGGGTGCCGTACACGGGACCATCGGCCGGCTCGCGGCAGGCGAAGCCGGCCTGCCAGACGAGCGCGGCATCGCCGGAGGCGTCGACGAAGCCGTTGGCCTCGATCTCGACGTCGCCATAGCGGGTCGAGACGTCGAGGCTCTTCACGCGCCGGCCCTCGACGCGGACGTGCCGCATCACCGCGCCGACGATCACGGTAACGCCGGCCTCGACCATCGCCTTCTCGACCCAGCGGCCGAGCGCGACCTCGTCGTAGTAGACCACGGTGGTGTGCGGTCCGTGGCGATAATGCAGCGCATGCTCCTGCGCGCCGAGGTCGCGCAGGATGTCGTCGGCGACGCCATGGGTGAACTGGTAGCCATGGGTGCCGTTGGCGAACAGCCCGCAGAAGGTGCCGATGATCGAGTTGACGGCCTGGCCGCCGAGCGCCGGCAGGCTGTCGACCAGCACGACGCGACGGCCGGCGCGCGCGCCCTCCAGCGCCGCCGACATTCCGGCCGCGCCCGAGCCGATCACGCAGATGTCGGCACTGACATGCGTCGGCGCCGGGCTGGCGCCGCGCCGGACAATTCTCGTGCCGGACGAAACTTCCGTCATCGATGGGCTCCGTTGCTATTTCAGGTTGGTCGGATGGTCCGGCACGAAGGAGGTATCGACGATCTTCGCCGCATCGACGTCGGCGTCGATCATCTTCTGCCGCTTGAACCAGGCGACCTGGCGGGCGATGTCGGCGGTGTCGAGGGCGGGGTCGACGACCGACAGGGCGACGCGCAACTGCTCGGCCTGCTGCCCGGTATATCTGGCGATGACGGCGAGCATCGCATCGCCCTCGGCGCTGCGGGCGGACTTGCCATCGGCGTCGCGCTTGAGCAGCACGTTGGTGTAGTCCTCGGCTCCGCGGCGGTAGGCGGCCAGCACCTTCTCGATCGTCTTGCGCTGCTTCTCGATGACCGAGGTCGAAGCGACGACGCAGCCGAGCATCCACGGCGTCTCGTCGCCGACCCAGCCGAGCACGACGGCGTCGCCGGAAGCGACCACCGGCGTGATCGTGGTGGCGGCGGTGAGCGCGGCGTCGAGCGTGCCGCCCTTGATCGCGGCAGTGACGTTGGGCAGCGACTGCAACGGCACCACCTTGACGGAGGCGATGTCGAACTTGAGCTTGTCGGCGAGCAGTCCGAGCGAATAGTGGAAGGTCGAACCGACCTGGGTGATGCCGACCGAATGCCCGGGCAGGTCGGCGAGCGTCTTCAGCCCCGCCTCATGGGCGCGCTTCGAGGCGACATAGGCGGTGTTCTGGAAGGTCGGCGCCTCGCGCGCGGTGCCGGCGATCACCTTGAGACCGCCCTTGCCGGCGAGGTTGTAGAACGCCGCGGTGAAGCCGGTGAAGCCGACATCGATGTCGCCGGAGACGGCGGCGACGGCGATCGGGACCGCCGCGTCGAAGAACTTCAGGTCGGCGTCGAGCCCTTCCTGCTCGAAATAGCCGCGCTCCTTGGCGAGGAACAACGGCGCCGCCGAGGACAGTTTTAGCACCCCGATCCGGACCCGTGCGCCGGCGTGCGCGGGCGCGGCGAGGAGCGAGAGCACGGCGAGCGCCGCGAAAATGAGCCGGCCTGTTGCGAGGAGCTTCAAGAGATGTCCCATCCCGTTCGCGGCCGGTTGGTCCGGCCTCTCGATGCGTTCCATAGAGGAATCTCGCGCCGCCTGCCACCGCCCTGTTCGAAGTCTCCCATGCGAGGGGCCGCAACGATGAGACTGTGCTCGCAGCGCGAAAGCGCAGGTCTGCCGCGTGCGCGCAGCTTTCATCTCATTTGACCGAAGGCAGCGCGCGGCGTCCTCGCGGCATGAAATGCCCGAGCTGTGCATGATCGATCCCTCCCGAAAATCAAGAGGGCGCAGGGAATGCCGAGTGCTTCAGCCGCACCCATGGCCCGCGTGCAACAAGAACGCACGCGGCGGTTACCACAGGTTCAGCCGAGATCACCGGCATTCCCTGCGCGATGGTGTTAACGCTTATACCGTGATCTCCCCGGTGAACGGGCTCTTTTGCCACCGTCGCCGGCGGATCATCGTCCGCCAACTTAGCGCCAGCGTCGCGGCGCCAGGACCACACGGCTTCGCCGTCCGCAACGGCGCCGCTCGTCGGGCGACACCATCACGTCCATCGCATCCCACCCCGCGTTTCCTGACGATCGCGATGCGCCCCTCTTGCCGAGGCGGGACGGCGTGGATAATGCCCCGATTTGGGGGCGGCTGTCAAGAAAATTTCTGTAAATCAGAAGAGATCAGGACTGCGGCAGATTGGCACGACGGGCAGGTGGCGCATGGCCGGCATGCGGCGGCGCGAACTATCGATCCTGCCTGCATCCCCTTTGACAGACGGGATGGCCGCGGAATTTCGCACATGCATTGCTCGTGATGCGCGGTCGCAACTGCGCTGGTGGTTGTGGCGGGCTGCTCATGAACGGCAGCCAACTCTGAAGCGAAAGGCGGCGCCGACATTCGCCTTTGCGGCCTTCTAATTGGTGACAGGCTCATAGGGGCAAAACGATACGGTGCCCAAGTTTACGAAGCCTCTTCATTGTATGTGCTGACCTACTCAACATCCAAATGCAATCTACTTCAGGTTAGTGCCGAGCGATCATTTGAAACTCGAAGAGCGTCAACATGGTCAACATCCAGCTTATTGATGAAGTGCTCGAAGAGCATCGCCCCAGTCTCTCTCATTAGCGCTTTAGAGGCGGCTACCTCCAGCCTTCCTTTGGCGATCTCGTCTCCAAGTGGAGATCGGAGCAACAAATCCGCACGAACAATTCGGGCAAGGCACTCAGGAATGCGGGCATGACGCTCGGTTGCAACTTTGATTGCCTCGTCAGCCGTCGCCAGGGCGGTCGTATCGTCGCCATTCAGTCTATAGGCATTTGCCAAATCGGCGAGTATCCGGGGCTCGGCTTCCAGGCCTGCTTTTCGCGATCGGGCGAAGCTGAGGGAATCGGAGAAATCCTGGATCGCGGAGGTCAGTCTTCTTGCGACGACATGAGAAAGACCACGGCAGGCTTGACCATACACTCGCATATAAGGATTGCCGCTTTTTATGGCCAGATGATAGGCTCGATCGGCATGCTCCTGAGCCAGTCCGACGTTTCCCTCCACCCACGCAAGATCGACGTAGGCCCAACTCGGTATAACGTGATGGAGAGTGTCAATTTGGCCGTCCTCTAATTGAATGATGCGATCGAGGAATGGGCGAGCTTCATCTTTTCGACCGAGCATTACCAGCGTTTGGCCGCGCATCACCATTAGCCATATCTCGACATCGAAACCCAGCATCTGTCTGTCAAATTTTGCAATTTTGTGCGCCTCCTCTGCCGCCTCAATATTCATCTGAAGCGCTTCCGTCATTAAGCCGGACATTCTAAGCGCGTGACAGAGCACGGCCTTGAGCGTGATTTGTACGCTTGTATCATTGCCATTATCGGCGATCGCCTTCGCTTCGCGAATCTTTTCGACATACTCATCCGCCGATCCCCCGTTTGCCAAAATTCTTCCATAGGCTGCGTGAATCAACGCATTGGCCCTAACATCGCCTAACGCTACAGCTAGCTGCTTGGCTTCCTCAAAATAAATCCGGGCATCCTCCGCCGAGATTCCTTCCCGCCAACCAAAATTTACAATTTGGCCGGAAGCCATCATCTTTAAATAGTCTATCGGTTGTGACGGGGAGAGTTTGGACAACAGATCGCGAACTTTCTTCCAAGTTCTCATCGCCTGATTTGGATCATTCGTGCCAATCCAAACGGCAAAGCGCATATTTTGTTGTGCCGCCTTCAAGTTGTCGCCGGCCTGTTCCGAGTGATACGCCAAGAGAGCGGCTCTCTCCTCAGCACGATCCTTAAAGACGCTCTCGATCGCCTCAGCGACCTTTGCATGCAGGTCTCGGCGGCGATCATGCAGGAGTGATCGGTATGCAACCTCTTGTATCAGAGGATGACGAAATGCAAGAAGTCGCTGTTCAAAGGGCGGCACATCGTAAAGCAGTTCAGCTTGTCTCAGGTGTTGGACCGCTTCCGACAGCTCGCTCTCATCCATTCCCGCGACTCGGTCCAGGACCAACAGCGAAATTTCGCGACCAATTATGGAGGCGATCTCCAGTGCCTTTTTGGCGCTCTCTTCCAGACGGTCTATGCGAGCGGCAATTACAGCTTGTACAGTTGAGGGGAGAGGAATTGCATCGATCCCTCCCTTTAGTCTGAACGAACCTCTGTCGCCTTCAAAGTCGCCACGCTCGACGAGGGCATTGATAAGCTCCTCGAGAAAAAACGGGTTTCCCTGCGCCCGCTCAATGATGTTCCTGCTCAGCAACGCTAGTGAGGGGTCGGCACCAACGTGATCCTGTACCAGGGCTGCCGATTGCGCAACCGATAACCGGCGCATGTTGATTTGTCGGTAGTGTGATCGCTGCGTCAGCGGGGCAGCAAACCCGGGCCTGAAATTGAGGATCAGAAGTGTGGTGGTTCCTACGACCGCATCAGCTAAAGCCTCAACGAACTCTTCACTCGCAGCATCAATCCAATGCAAGTCTTCAATAATAACGACAGAGAGCGGCTCCCTTGGTGAATGCGGCAGGAGTCTAACGAAGTCGAGAAGCAGCGCTTTTCTTGTTTTTGGATCCAGCTTGACTGCCGGCTTGTGCGGCTCTGACAGACCAAGGAAATCTAGCAGTACAGCCGGTAACTGTTGGGATACCGGCAAAGCCGATAATCGGTCAAGGACGATGCGTCGCGAGACGTCTGCGGCCTGCTTAAAGCGAAGGCCAAAATAATCGCGCATCAATTCTAATACGGGCTGAAATGGTGTTGCTCGCCCGTGAGCCAGTACACGCGCTTCAAAGACTCGGATACCTTTTCCCCGACAACTCTCGGCGAATTCAAAACAAAGGCGACTCTTGCCGATGCCTGCTTCACCGACGAGGCCGAGTACTTGACCTTCACCGCTACTCGTATTTTCGAGTTCCTCATGAAGGGCAGCGAACTCGCTCTCTCGACCGGTGAGAGGACTTAACCGAGCTCTACTTCTAAATACTCCGCTTGAGGGCGCATGCAGAAGGCCTCTTACCTTGAAAATCTCAACCGGCGCCGCAATCCCCCGAACGGTTTGTATCCCCAGTGGTTCGACTTCAACGAATTGCTTGGCGGCGATGTAAGTCTCTTTTGAAATGAGAACGGATCCGGCGGACGCCATTTGCTCCAGGCGGTTGGCAAGATGCACGTTCGCTCCAGCGGCATCATAAGTCTGGTATATTCCGTGTTCTATCGTTTGAACGACAACCTCGCCTGTGTGGACCCCCACCCGGATTTGCAAATCTGGATCATTCAACCGGGCTATTCCGTCTTGCATTGCAAGCGCCGCCAGGCAGCCGCGGACGGCATGATCCTCATGTGGTTGCGGAGCGCCAAAGATCGCCATTACTCCGTCACCCTGCGACTTGTTGACGACGCCCTCGTATCGATTAACTGCTTCTCCCATCAGGCTCAGGACAGGTTGAAGGCGTTTCATTCCGGCTTCAGGGTCGGCCAAACTATCGATAAGCTGAGTAGAATTGCGAATGTCTGCAAACAGGATCGTCAGGCTCTTACGCTCTCCGCCCTTAGCGTTCAGGGAGCTCAAGACGTTCTGCCAGGACTGATTGACTGGCTGCGATGAACGGGGGCTCAGAGCAGCGCTGCATCTTCCACAAAACCGTGCCGCGGGTCGGTTGAGGTGATGACATGCGCTACACTCAACACCGAGCGTGGCGCCACATGCTTCGCAATACTCATTGGTTGCCTTGTTTTGGCTACCGCAACGCAGACATTGCATTAACAGCCCCCTCAGTGTCAGGGCAGCGCAAAACTATAAACCCATCTATCAATCAATTCCATACCGCTTTGCAACAACGGTTGCTTCGACCTTCCTTCGAAAAGCGTTTT
>NZ_JAFAVV010000667.1 GCF_019242285.1 Bradyrhizobium sp. | reverse complement strand
AGCGCGCTGCGCATGCCGGATTCATGGGTGCCGCCGTCCTGGGTCGGGATCGTGTTGCAGTAGGAGGACAGGAAGCCGTCGGCATCCGCCGTCCAGGCCACCGCCCATTCGCAGGCGCCGTGCGCGCCATTGCGGCCCGACTTGCCCGAGAACAGGTCGGGGTGCACCAGGGTGTCCGCGTGGATCGCGGCGCCGAGATAATCCTTCAACCCGCCCGGGAAATGGAAGACGGCTTCCGCTGCGACATCCTCGACCCCCTTCAAAAGCTCCGGCGCGCAGCGCCAGCGGATCTCGACCCCGCCGAACAGATAGGCCTTCGAGCGTGCCATCTTGAACAGGCGCTGCGGCTTGAACGTCGCCTTGGCGCCGAAAATCTCGGTATCCGGCCTGAAGCGTATCTTGGTGCCGCGGCGGTTGTTGACCTTGCCGAGGTCTTCGAGCTTGGTCTTGGCGTGGCCGCGCTCGAACGCCATGTGGTACAGCTTCTGGCCTCGGGCGACCTCGACATCCAGGCGCGAGGAGAGCGCGTTGACGACCGAGATGCCGACGCCATGCAGGCCTCCGGAGGTCTCGTAGACCTTGGAGTCGAACTTGCCGCCCGCGTGCAGCGTGCACATGATGACCTCGAGCGCGGACTTCTTCGGAAATTTCGGATGTGGATCGATCGGGATGCCGCGGCCGTTGTCGGTGACGGTCAGGAAGCCGTCGGCACCGAGATCCACCTCGATGAACGTGGCATGTCCCGCCAGCGCCTCATCCATGCAGTTGTCGATCACCTCGGCGAACAGATGGTGCAGCGCCTTCTCGTCGGTGCCGCCGATATACATGCCGGGACGGCGACGCACCGGCTCCAACCCCTCGAGCACCTCGATGTCGCGAGCGGTATAATCGGCCTCGCCGCCGGTGCCGCGGGCAGCAACCTTCGGTGCGGCCCGGCCCTTCGGCTCGGCCGCCGCGAACAGGTCATTGGATTTGGCTTTTGCTGAAGATTTCAATGATTTGGCCATGCATCTTTAGATAAGCGTGCAAGGGCACGCAGGCGAATCAATTGGCCCGACTATGCCACGGAAGGGGAGGACAATGCGACCGCACCGCTGGAGACGGGATAACCGATCACCCCCGCCTTTGTGACTTGAACTGGCGCGGGCCGCCCGCTTACCTGTTTTGGGACAAATGGGCGGAAAAGAGGCCGTATCGGCCTCAGGGCTGGGCGGAAAGGCTTTTCTTGGGAATGGAAGATTTTGCGCACGCCACGGCCGGCTTCGTGCGCGACCATCAGGCCTGGGCCGCCCCGATCGTCCTGCTGCTGGCTTTCGGCGAATCGCTTGCCTTCATCTCGCTGCTGCTCCCCGCCTGGGGCGCGCTGGTGGCGATCGGCGCGCTGATGGGCGCGAGCGGCATCAATTTCTGGCCGATCTGGATTGCCGGCAGCATCGGCGCCGCGCTGGGCGACTGGCTCTCCTACTGGGTCGGCTACCGCTACAAGGAGCAGGTCGCCCAGATGTGGCCCCTGTCGCGCTATCCGGAAATCCTGCCGCGCGGAGAAGCTTTCGTGCGGCGCTGGGGAGTTCCGAGCATTTTCGTCGGCCGCTTCTTTGGACCGTTGCGGGCCTCGGTGCCGCTCGCCGCGGGGATCTTCGAGATGCCCTATTGGGTGTTCCAGTTCGCCAATTTCGTCTCGGCCTTGATCTGGGCGGCCGCGCTCCTGCTGTTCGGCGATGTCATTGCCCAAATCCTGGAATGGCTGTGGCGCGTCGCATGATGCTGCGACAGGATGACCCGGTTTTTTCCGAAAGGAAGGTCGATCTCGTGGATCACGACACGTTGCAATTCTATCGCCGCAATGCCGAAGCCTATGCCGGCTGGGCGAAGGCGCCTTCGGCGCGGTTGAAGGATTTTCTCGCGCTGGTGCGGCCCGGCGGATCGATCCTCGAACTCGGCTGTGGTGCGGGCAATCATTCGAACGAGATGCTAGCGGCGGGCTTTGCGTTGCGGGCCACCGACGGCTCGCCGGAAATGGCGGCCATCGCGTCGCGGCGGCTCAACCACCCCGTCGAGACCATGCTGTTTCACGAGCTGGACGTGCGCGAAGCCTATGACGGTGCCTGGGCCAGCGCCTGCCTGCTCCACGTGCCGCGCGAGGATTTGGCCGGCATTCTCGGCCGCATCCATCGCGCGCTGAAGCCCGACGGGGTCTTTTACGCGAGCTTCAAGATCGGCGAGGCGGACGGCCGCGACAGTCTCGGCCGCTACTACAACTACGTTTCGCCGGAATGGCTGCGCGCGACCTACGCCGAGTCCGGCCCGTGGACGGAAGTCTCGTCCGGCACCAGCGTGATCAAGAGCTTTGACGAGGCGCCGGCGACCATGTTGCACCTCGTGGTGCGCAAGGCTGCGAGCTGATCACCTACGCCAGGCCGAAGATCGCCAGCGCCAGTACCACCTGCGCGACGAAGGCGATGGTGAAGACGAGGGTGCGGAACACCGGCAGGCCGAGCGTGTAGACGATGACGTGGGCGAGGCGGGCCCAGAAATAGACGGCGGCCGCATAGACCGTCGACTTCGTCGAATAGTCGATCGCGTTGAGGATCAGGATCAGCGACGCGAACACCACCAGATTCTCGATTGCGTTGTCGTGGGCGAACATCAATCGCGTCGCCCAAGGCGCATGCGGCCTGTCGTCACGGGCGGGATTGGCCATCGCGCCCAACAGGCCGCGCACCATGATGCGATTGAGGGTGTAAGGAAGCCACAACAGGCCGGTCAGGATGACCGTGAGGGTCAGCCAGAACAATTCGGGCGTCAGCAATCCGGGCGTCATGGTGTCCCCCTTTACGCGATGTGTTGGAATGATGTGTTGGAATTAAGTCCGGTCAGCCCGCGCGCTTATAGCCGAACGCGGTCGGAAGCGCTACGCGCGGACCTTGACGTAACTGCCGGGGGCGTCCTCGATCGGCGGCAGTGTGTCGGAACCGACACTGCGCGCCGGCACTTCCTCGGGATCGTTCGCGCCGAGCCACTCGCGCCAGTTCGGCCACCACGATCCCTTGTGCTCCTCCGCGGCCTTGATCCAGTCGGACAGCGAGACGTCCCGGATGTTGTCGTTGATCCAGTACTGGTATTTTCCCGACGACGGCGGGTTGACGACGCCGGCGATGTGGCCCGAGCCCGACAGCACATATTTCACCGGGCCGCCGAAGAACTGCGAGCCATAGAGCACGGATTCGGCGGGCGCGATGTGATCCTCGCGCGTGGCGAGGTTGTAGACGGGCACCTTGATCTTGGAAAGATCGAGAAGCGCGTTGTCCAGCACCATGGAGCCGGAGGTGAGCCGGTTCTCCAGGTAGCAGTTGCGCAGGTAGTAGGAATGATTCGCCGCCGGCATTCGTGTCGCATCGGAATTCCAGTGCAGGAGATCGAACGCGGCCGGCGGCTGGCCCTTGAGGTAGTTGCTGACGACGTAGGACCAGATCAGGTCGTTGGAGCGCAGCATGTTGAAGGCCATGGCCATCCGGCTGCCTTCCAGCACGCCGGATTCCTGCATGTCGCGCTCGAGCGCCGAGATCTGTCCTTCATCGACGAACACCAGCAGGTCGCCGGCATGGGTGAAGTCGACCTGGGCGGCCAGGAACGTCGCCGACGTCACCCGCACGCGCCGCTTCTCCGCGAGCCAGGCCAGCGTCGTGGCGAGCAGCGTGCCGCCGACACAATAGCCCATGGCATGGACCTTCATCTCGCCGGTGGCCTTCTCGATGACGTCCATCGCCGCCAGCGGTCCTTCCTTCATGTAGTCTTCCCAGGTCCTGGTCCCGAGCGCCTTGTCGGGATTGACCCAGGAGATCACGAACACGGTGATGCCCTGGTCGACGCACCACTTGACGAAGGATTTTTGCGGCCGGAGGTCGAGGATGTAGAACTTGTTGATCCAGGGCGGCACGATCAGGAGCGGCGTGCGCAACACCTTCTCGGTGGTCGGCTCGTACTGGATGAGCTGCATCAGCTCGTTCTGGAAGATCACCTTGCCGGGCGTGGTCGCCATGTTGACGCCGACCTCGAGGTTGGCAGGGTCCGATTGCCGGATCTTCAGCATGCCTCTGCCGGCCTCGATGTCCTCGGCCAGCATCGTCATGCCGCGCACCAGGTTGTCGGCGTTGGAGGCGATCGTCTCGCGCAGCACTTCCGGATTGGTGAACACGAAGTTGGAGGGTGCGAGCGCGTTGGTGATCTGCTGGACGTAGAACTCCGCCTTCTTGCGGATGTGCGGATCGAGGCCTTCGGCGTTGCGCACGAGTTCTTGCGCCCATTGCGTGGTCAAGAGATAGAGCTGCATCACGAAATCGAAGAACTGGTTCGATTTCCATTCGGGATCGGCAAAGCGCTTGTCGCGCGCGGAGGGGGCAATCGCCGGCGCAGGCTGCTCGCCGGCAAGGCGGCGCACCGCCGAGCCCCAGAGGTCGAGATAGCCTTTCGCAATTCTGGTCTGCACGTCCGAGGAACGCTCGTTGTCCGACAGCCAGTATTCGGCGACGGCGCTCAGGGTCTTGACCACTTCGGCGACGTCGTCCGACGAGTTGTCCTTCACCTCGCCGGTCTGCCGTGGCTTGAGATAGGCGGCAAGTGCCTTGCCACCGCTTTCCATCGCGCGCGCGACGTTCATCGCGAAGGCTTCCGCGTCGAACTTTTTCTCCGGACCGGCTTCGATCACATCACTCATGACCTGACACTATCGCTTCATGGCGCCTTCGTCACCGCAACCGAGTTAAAATCCGTTAACCCTGAGGATGATCCTGTTGCAGTGCGACAATACATCTTGCTTCCGTCACATTACGCTCCTAACCACAAACCGCTGTTCGGCTTGGTCGTTTTGGGCGAGAATGGTTTGAGCTGCAGCAATAGTCGTATTGCATGACCCGAATAATTGCGCGGCTGCAACATCAACCAAGCGGGACGGTCGGGCGCCATGTTGTCGCATCGCCTAAGGAATGCGGTCGTGCTGGGAGTGCTGTCCCTCTCGGGCGTGGCCCTGTCTGGATGTTCGACCTCGATTGCCGACAACCCTTTGCTCGGCACGCCGGCCGATGCGCCGGAGCAACCCAAGGATCCCGGCGGCTACATTCCAGTCAACGCGCTGCCGCCCGATCGGGACGAGGCCGTGATGGACCCGGCGACGCGGGCCAAGATCCAGAAGGACCTGATCGCCGCGCGCGATCGTCAGGCGACCGCCACGGCCACCCAGAACGCGCAGCCCGCTCCCCCAAAGTAAACCTCGGTCTGCCCTATTTGCTGGCACGGCTCCGCGTCCGTGCTAAAAGGGCGCCGTCAACCGCAAATCAGGGCGATACCGGTCCCTCTTGAACCCTGAATTCGCGCCAAATCGTTGATTTGGCGCGATTTCTGGACAGGATGCGATTCGGGTCCACGTTGGGGCGCCTGTCCCTGCCGGTTGCCGGAGCTCGGGAGCCATGGAAGATTTTTACCGCATCCGCCGCCTGCCGCCTTACGTGTTCGAGCAGGTCAACCGGGCCAAGGCCGCCGCGCGGAATGCCGGCGCCGACATCATCGACCTCGGCATGGGCAACCCGGACCTGCCGGCGCCGCCGCATGTCCTCGACAAGTTGAAGGAGACGCTGGGCAAGCCGCGCACCGACCGCTACTCGGCCTCGCGCGGTATTCCCGGACTGCGACGGGCGCAGGCGGCCTATTACGAGCGTCGCTTCGGCGTGAAGCTCAATCCCGAAACCCAGGTGGTCGCGACCCTCGGCTCCAAGGAGGGCTTTGCCAATGTCGCGCAGGCGATCACGGCGCCCGGCGACGTCATCCTGTGTCCGAATCCGAGCTATCCGATCCACGCCTTCGGTTTCCTGATGGCGGGTGGCGTGATCCGCTCGGTGCCGTCGGAGCCGACGCCGCAATTCTTCGAGGCGGTGGAGCGCGCGATCGTCCATTCGATTCCGAAGCCGATCGCGCTCGTGGTCTGCTATCCTTCGAATCCGACCGCTTATGTCGCCAGTCTCGATTTCTACCGGGATCTCGTCGCCTTTGCGAAGCGGCACGATATTTTCATCCTGTCGGACCTCGCCTATGCCGAGGTCTATTTCGACGACCGGAACCCGCCGCCCTCGGTGTTGCAGATTCCGGGCGCGATCGACGTGACGGTGGAATTCACCTCGATGTCGAAGACGTTCTCGATGGCCGGCTGGCGCATGGGATTTGCCGTCGGCAACGAGCGCATCATCGGCGCGCTGTCGCGCGTGAAATCCTATCTCGACTACGGGGCGTTCACCCCGATCCAGGTGGCGGCCACGGCGGCGTTGAACGGCGCGGAGGATTGCATCCGCGAGATGCGCGACACCTATCGCAAGCGCCGCGATGCGCTCGTGGAATCGTTCGGGCGCGCGGGCTGGGAGATTCCGCCGCCGCAGGCCTCGATGTTCGCCTGGGCGCCCTTGCCGGAAGCCTTCCGGGGCGTCGGCAGCATGCAGTTCGCGACCCTGATGGTGGAGAAGTCCGGGGTCGTCGTCTCGCCCGGCGTGGCCTTCGGCGAGCACGGCGAGCGCTTCGTGCGGATCGCCATGGTGGAGAACGAGCAGCGCATCCGCCAGGCCGCGCGTGGCGTGCGGCGTTTCCTTGAAACCGGCCTTGAAACGTTGCACAACGTGGTTCCTCTCGCCAACAGGCGTTAATTTTCCGCAGGTCATTCCGTCATGGTCGCACCCCTGAAAGTGGGCATTGCGGGGCTCGGCACCGTGGGCGCGGAAGTCCTGCGCCTCATCGAGAGCCGGGGACGTGTCCTCACGGCGCGCAGCGGCAGGCCGGTCAGGGTCGTCGCGGTGACGGCACGGTCGAAGGCGAAGAAGCGCGACGTCGATCTCGACGGCATCGCCTGGGCGAGGGATCCGCAGGCGCTCGCCGAGAATCCCGACGTCGATTGTCTGGTCGAGTTGATGGGTGGCGCCGGCGATCCCGCGCTGTCGGCGATCGAGGCGGCGCTGAAGTCCGGCAAGTCGGTGGTGACCGCCAACAAGGCGCTGATTGCCAAGCACGGCGTCCGGCTGGCGCAGGCCGCCGAGAAGCACGGCGGCGCCTTCAACTACGAGGCCGCCGTCGGCGCCGCGATCCCGATCGTCAAGACGCTGCGCGAGGGGCTGGCCGCGACCGGCATCGACCGCGTCTATGGCATCCTCAACGGCACCTGCAACTACATCCTGACCCGGATGGAGCGGGAGGGTTTGTCGTTTGCCGAGTGCCTGAAGGACGCGCAGCGGCTGGGCTACGCCGAGGCCGATCCGTCGTTCGATGTCGACGGCCACGACACCGCGCAGAAGCTCGCCATTCTGGCGAGCCTCGCCTTCGGCACCAAGGTGGCCCAGAGCGCCGTCCACGTCGAAGGTATTTCCTCGATCGCGCCGGAGGATCTGCGCGCCGCCGCCGATCTCGGCTATCGCGTCAAGCTGCTCGGCGTCGCGGTGAAGACCGCGAAGGGCATCGAGCAGCGCGTGCATCCGACCATGGTGCCGAAATCGTCCTCGATCGCCCAGGTGATGGACGTCACCAACGCCGTGACCATCGACGGCGAGGGTATTCCGCCGATCACGCTGGTTGGTCCGGGCGCCGGCGGCGCCGCAACGGCCTCCGCCGTCGTGGCTGACATCGCCGACATCGCGCGCGGCGTCCGCGTCCATCCGTTCGGGCGGCCGGTCGATCGTCTGGCGCAGATCGAAAAGGCCCCCATGGAGCGGCACGAGGGCGGCTATTACATTCGCCTGATGGCCCGCGATCTGCCGGGAACCGCGGCGACCATCGCCACCCGGCTGGCCGAGCAGAAGATATCGATCGAATCGATCGTGCAGCGCCACGCCAATGGCGGGGAGCCCGCGCGGGCCGGAAAAACGCCGGTTCCGGTGCTGTTGATTACCTACGCCACCCATGAGGACGCGGTATACCGGGCCTTGCAGGCCGTGCAGCGCGACAAGGTCATCACGGGGCGGCCGCAGGTGATAAGGATCGAGAAGAACTAGCGCATGGTCTGGAACGGATCGTGCACCGACGGACTGATTGCGGGCCTCGCGCGTTGAGTCCTGCCCGAAATTGAGAACAGGAGTGCGCCGATGTCGACCCATATTTCAGTCCCGCCCACCTTATTGCTCGAGCGCATCCTGACGCTGGAGATCGTGCGGGTGACGGAGCGCGCGGCGGTGTCGGCGGCGCGCCTGCGCGGTCATGGCAACGAAAAGGCGGCCGACCAGGCCGCGGTCGACGCGATGCGCCGCGAGCTCAACAAGCTGCCGATCGAGGGCACCATCGTGATCGGCGAGGGCGAACGCGACGAGGCGCCGATGCTGTTCATCGGCGAGAAGGTCGGCCTCAACGCGGGACCGCGGGTCGATATCGCCGTCGATCCGCTGGAAGGCACCACGCTCTGCGCCAAAAACATGCCCGGCTCGATCGCGACCATGGCGATGGCCGATGGTGGCACGCTGCTGCATGCGCCCGACGTCTACATGGAGAAGATCGCGGTCGGTCCCGGCTATCAGAGGGGCGTGGTCGAGCTCGACGCCTCGCCTGCCGACAATGTGCGCCGGCTCGCCAAGGCCAAGGGCGTCGAGCCCGGCGCGATCACGGTGCTGGTCCTGGACCGGCCGCGCCACGCCGACATCATCCAGAGCGTGCGCTCGACCGGAGCCGCGGTGCGCCTCATCACCGATGGCGACGTCGCCGGCGTCATTCACTGCGCGAGCCCGGATGAGACCGGCGTCGACATGTATATCGGCACCGGCGGCGCGCCGGAGGGCGTGCTGGCGGCGGCTGCGCTGCGTTGCATCGGCGGGCAGATGCAGTGCCGCTTGATCCTCGACACCGAGGAGAAGCGCGAGCGCTCCCACAAGATGGGCATCACCGACCCCAAGAAGATCTACGGCATCGAGGACATGGCGCGCGGCGATTGCCTGTTCGCCGCAACCGGCGTCACCACCGGCTCGCTGCTGTCGGGCGTCAAGTTCCGCAAGGACGTGATCCAGACCGAGACCGTGGTGATGCGCTCGGTCACCGGCACGGTGCGCTGGATCCGCGCCGAGCACCGTCAGCTGGAAAAGTTTTAGGGCCCGCGCCAGTCATCGCGCTGGAGCGCGGTGCGTCCTGCCTCCG
>NZ_JAFAVV010000639.1 GCF_019242285.1 Bradyrhizobium sp. | reverse complement strand
GGTCATGTCCAGGGCCTGGTCGCTATACTTAACCATGTGGTTTAGTATAGCGGCGGCCCGATCCGAGTCAAGCAGCGGTAGGTAGGCTAAGCAGCCCCGTGCACAGAAGCGCGCCCCGCAAAGGCAGAAGCGTGCCCACCACCAATCATGCTGTCGAGACAATGTTGGGCACGGCGCTCGCGCGCCTCAGCCCATCCGACGCAAGAACGCCGGCTGCGCAGCATCACCAGCGATAGTGATAATAACCGGGATAACCCGAATAGCCCGCGCGTCCCCACGGGGACTGAGCGAACGCAAAGCGGGGATTGATCTGGCAATAGACCAGACGGCCGGAGGCGCTGGCCTGGCACTGGGCATAGGACATGTAGGAGCACTCGCCGGGATAACCCAAGCCTCCGCCGGTCGCGCACCAGGGATAGTCGTGCGCCGCCGCGGCCGGACGCGGCCCCGCCGTGACGGCGAGCCCCGCCACCAGCACAGTCGCCGTGGTCAAGATCAGATTGCGCATCATCGTTCTCCTCGCAAACCGTCCCCTGACGCGGAAAACCCCGGGGCCGACCGCCTGTTCCTTCACCCGCTTCTCACTCTACCTTGAGGCCGGAGAATTCGACGACCTTCTTCCATTTCTCGGTCTCGGCCTTGATCTGATCGCCGAACATGTCCGGCTGCTCGATCAGGGGCTCGCCGCCGAGCTCGACCAGGCGCTTTCGCATCTCCGGCTCGGCCAGGATCGCGTTAATTTCCGAATTGAGCTTTTCGATGATGTCTTTCGGGGTGTTTTTCGGCGCGCCCATGCCGAACAGCGCGCTCGCCTCGTAGCCGGGCACGGTCTCCGCGATCGCCTGCACGTCCGGAAGCTGCGGCGACCGCTCGGCGGTCGTCACCCCGAGCGCGCGCAGCGAGCCTGAACGGATGTGCTGGATGATCGAAGGCATGTTGTCGAAGATCACCTGCACCTGGCCGGCCAGCATGTCGTTGATCGCCAGTGCTGCGCCGCGGTAGGGCACATGCTGCATCTTGGTGCCGGTCATCGCCATGAACATCTCGCCGGAGAGATGCACCGAGGTGCCGTTGCCCGAGGACGCCATGTTCACCTTGCCGGGATTGGCCTTCAGATAGGCGATGAACTCGGCGACGTTGTTCGCCGGCACGTCCTTGTTCACCGTCATCACGTTGGGCACGCGATTGAAGGAGGCGACGGGCACGATGTCGCGCAGGAAATCGAACTTCAGATTGACGTAGAGCGTGGTGTTGATGAAGTTGGCCGGATTGACCAGCAGCACCATGTAGCCGTCGGGCGCGCCATGGACCACCGTCTCGGTGCCGATGTTGTTGCCGGCGCCGGCCTTGTTCTCGATCACGAAGGTCTGGCCGAGCCGTTCCGACAGGCGCTGGCCGATCAGGCGCGCCAGGATGTCGGTGGCGCCGCCCGGCGGATAGCCGACGATAAAGCGCACCGGCCGCGTCGGATAGTCGAGCGCCGCGAAAGCGCCCCGCGTCGAGGCAAGGGCGGAAAGGCCTGCGGCAGTCAGGCCGAGCGCGGTGCGGCGCGAGATCATTCGGTTCCTCCAGTTTGCGATTGTTGAAGTCGATGCGGGGCGCGTTGTAACAAACGCCGTCTGCCACGGCCAGCACATGGCCACGCGACCAAAGGAGTATCCATGTCCGTCAAGGTCCACGCGCTCGACCATCTCGTCATCAACGTCGCCGACGTCGCCCGCTCGGCGGAATGGTATGCGAAGATCCTCGGCATGGAGATCAGGGTGTTCGACCCGGGCGGCGGCCAGCCGGCGCGGACCTCCCTCGTGTTCGGCAGCCAGAAGATCAACGTGCGGCCGAAAGCCGCCGACAAGGTCGAGTGGTTCACGGCAGACCATGAGACCCCCGGCAGCGACGACCTCTGCTTCCTCACCGCGAGCACGCCGGACCAGGTGGTCGCGCATCTCAAGGCCAACGGCGTCGCGATCGAGGCCGGGCCGAGCAACCGGCAGGGCGCCCGCGGCACGTTGCGCTCGGTCTATTGCCGCGATCCCGACGGCAGCCTGATCGAAATCTCGTCCTATGCGGGCGAGACGGGCTGAGGCCGCGGTAGCAGAGTCGCGCCTCGCAATGACGGTGGCGGACAAAAAGGGGGAAACATGATGCTGCGTCTCCGCGCGGCCGCGATCATCGCAAGCGGCCTGCTGCTCGCCTCGTTGCCGGGCACGGCCTCCGCGCAGACCGCGGACACCGTGCTGTTCAACGGCAAAATCGTCACCGTGGACCGGGAGTTCTCCGTGCGCGAGGCGATCGCCATCTCCGGCGAGCGCGTGCTAGCGACCGGCACGACCGCCGCCATGAAGAAGCTCGCCGCGGACGGCGCGCGACTGGTCGATCTCGGCGGCCGCACCGTGATCCCCGGCCTGACCGACGGACATATCCATGGCATCCGCGCCGCGCTGACTTTCGCCACCGAGGTGAACTGGATCGGCGTGCCGACGCTGAAGGCGGCGCTCGGCAGGATTCGAGACGCCGCCAGGGCGCAGGCGGCGGGGAGCTGGATCGTGGTGGCGGGCGGCTGGACCGAGGAGCAGTTCGCCGAAAAGCGCCGGCCAACCCCGCAGGAGGTGGCGGAAGCCGCCGCCGATCATCCCGTGTACATCCAGCATCT
>NZ_JAFAVV010000447.1 GCF_019242285.1 Bradyrhizobium sp. | reverse complement strand
CCGGGAGAGCGCGTTATAGGCGTTAACACCATCGCGCAGGGAGGGCCGGGTATTCTCGGCTGAACCTGTGGTTCCTACCCCGTGCTTATTTGCTGCACGGGGGCCATGGGTATCAGTCGATACCCGGCCTTCCCTGCGCCCTCTGTTTTCGAGAGGGTGGAATTGCTCGAACAGCTCGGACGATTCAAGTCGCGAGAATACGAACGCATGTCTGAACTCCGTAGAGAGCTCGATGAGCGCGGCGCTTTCGTGCCTTCGGCGCTCTCCAGAATCCCTCGACTACGCCAACTGCTTCAGCAGCAATTGCAGCGCGGTTTCCGCGAAGATGTTCATATTCGCAAACCGGTCGTTGCTGCCGGTCTCCAGCGTGATCACGGTGGTCTCGCGGCCTGCGACGGCCATGCAGCTATGGCCGGCGGCGTCGCCATAGCGGTTGCCGGTCGGTCCGCTCGCGCCGGTCTCCGACAGGCCCCAATCGGTGGCAAAGCGCGTGCGCACCTGGTTGGCGAGCAGCTTCGCATAGGGCTCGGACGCCGAGCGGATGCCCTTCATCGCGTCGTCGGGGATGTCGACCAGGAGGCGCCGCGCGTCGCGGGTGTAGACGACCGCGCCACCGAGGAAATAGGCCGAGGCGCCGGGCACGGCGAGCAGCGCGGCCGAGATCAGCCCGCCGGTCGAGGATTCCGCGACCGCGATGGTCTCCTTCCGCGCGACCAGTCTGGCCGCGATCTGCTCGGCAATTGTCACGAGATTTTGCATCGCACTCCGCTCCGAAGGCTGTCCCCGCGTTTTCTAGCATGGGGCTCTCCGCTTTGCGCGGTTGCGAGCGACGATCGGCCCTGCTTGAATGCATCGCAAACGCAGGGCCGGGCGCGCCCGGCGATCTCGTGAGGAAACCGACGGCGATGACGTCCCCGCTCCAAGGCGGCGTGGATTGCGACCTGCACCCGGCCGTGCCGCATCTGACCAGCCTGCTGCCCTATCTCAACAACTACTGGCGCGACCAGGTGACGACCCGCGGCATGGTCGATCTCGTATCGCAATCCTATCCGACCAACTCGCCGATCTCGGCGCGGCCGGACTGGCGGCCGGCGAAGGGCAAGCCGGGCGTGAACCTCGACGACATGCAGAAGCAGGTGCTCGATCCGTTCAAGGTCGCCTACGGCATCTGCAACCCGCTCTATGGCGTGCAGATGGTGTTCTCCGAGGACATGCAGGACGCGTTCTGCCGGGCGCTGAACGATTGGCTCGCCCGGGAATGGCTCGACAAGGATGCGCGGCTGCGCGGCTCGATCGTGATCCCGACCCAGAGCGTCGAGAAATCGGTCGCCGAGATCGAGCGCTGCGCCAAGGACCCGCGCTTCGTCCAGGTGCTGATGCTGGTCATGGGCGACGTCCCGCTCGGCAAGCGCGCGCTGTGGCCGATCTATGCCGCCGCCGAGCGGCTCGGTCTGCCCATCGGCATCCATGCCGGCTCGGCCTATCACAACCCGCCGACCTCGGTCGGCTGGGGCTCCTATCACATCGAGGATCATGTCGCGCAGGCGCAGGCGTTCCAGACCCAGCTCACCAGCCTGATCGTCGAGGGCGTGTTCGCGCGCCATCCGAAATTGAAGATGGTGATGCTGGAGTCGGGCTTCACCTGGCTGGCGCCGTTCCTGTGGCGGCTGCACAAGTTCTGGCGCGGCGTCCGTATGGAGACGCCCTGGGTCGATCGCGCGCCATTGGAGATTGTGCAAAGCAACATCCGCTTCTCGCTGCAGCCGGTGGATGCGCCGTCGGAACCGGCAGTGCTGAAC
The DNA here is from genome assembly GCF_019242285.1 of Bradyrhizobium sp. Classification (GTDB taxonomy): domain Bacteria; phylum Pseudomonadota; class Alphaproteobacteria; order Rhizobiales; family Xanthobacteraceae; genus Bradyrhizobium. The sequence goes on along the minus strand of NZ_JAFAVV010000447.1, from coordinate 217 downwards.
CGGCTGTTCGACCATATGCAGTCCGACGAATTGATCCTATTCTCGACCGACTATCCGCACTGGCAGTTCGAGGGTGACAATGCGCTGCCGGACGGGCTGTCGGCCGACCTCGTGCGCAAGATCATGATCGACAATCCGTTTGCCACCTACGGCCGGCTGAAACAGCCCGCAGCGAAGGAGACAATGTCATGAACATCCAGCTTCGCGAACGGCCCGG
>NZ_JAFAVV010000335.1 GCF_019242285.1 Bradyrhizobium sp. | reverse complement strand
CACGCCGCCGAGCATCGTGGCGATCCTTCGCGCAGGCTATCAGCCGCAGTGGCACCCGAGCGCAGGCTGATCCCCCAATTCCGCTCGTCCCCGCGGAAGCGGGGACCCATATGTGGACGGCCCCCGGCTTGCAAGAGGCGGGTAGTGTGTGAATCGAAGCGATTGCGATCATATGTCCGGTCTGTCGACGCGGCCACACATGGCCGCTGCCAAGATGGGTTCCGCGACGCGAGTCCCAAACAGTTCAGCGACATCAAGCCGGCCACTGGGTCCCTCGGAGTGTCTCGCGTGTGGGATCGATCGATCACACCATCTGTCCTTCTCGAGCAAGCTTCGGCCCTGGCGCGTGGCGAAGCTCGCCGTCGCGCCGAAGGGTATCGGGTCAAGCCATGGCAGTAGCTGCAAGCGGTGCGAAGCGGCCCTGACGAGAGGAGCGCGGCGCCGTTCTTCCATTCGGAGCAACGAACCGGCCGGCCGCCCGCTTGGCGTCGTAACGCTCGCCGCTGACCATCAGCTTCCAGGCGATGCGCGCCGTCTTGTTTGCAAGTGCGACTGCAGCGAGCTTGGGCTCCTTGCGCCTGACAAGATCAGCCAGCCACGGCGAAGGCTTTCCGCGCCCTTTGCGCAGCTGCTGGATCACCGCAGTGGCTCCGGCCACCAGGACAGCGCGCAACGCCTCATCGCCGGCCCGCGTGATCACGCCAAGCCGCTGCTTGCCGGCGGTCGAATGATCCTTCGGTGTGAGCCCAATCCAGGCTGAGAAGTTGCGGCCCGATCCGAACGCTTGCGGATCGGTCACCTTCATCGCCAACATCGAGGCGCCGATCGGACCGATGGTCGGCACCTCGGCCAGCCGTCGGCTCAGTTCGTTGCCCTTGTGCCAGGCCATCAGTTTGGCCTCGATCTGCGCGATCTGCTCCTGGAGGTGAGCATGGTCCCGGCCGTAGTCGGCAAGCAACTGCTTCGCCAGCTCGGGCATATCTGCATCTGCCGCAATGCGAGCCAGCAATGGCTCGATCTTGTCGAGCCCCTTGGCGGCGATCAGCCCGAACTCGGCCGCATAGCCGCGAATCGTATTGGTCAACTGCGTGCGGCGGCGGATCAGCCCGTCGCGCCTGCCCGCCAGCATCAATGCGGCTTGCTGTTCGGCGCTCTTCACCGGCACAAACCGCATCGTCGGTCGGCTCATCGCCTCACAGATCGCCTCGGCATCGGCCGCATCGTTCTTGTTCCGCTTCACGTAGGGCTTCACGTATTGCGGTGGCAGCAAAACGACCCTGTGCCCCAGAGCGATCAGCTCACGCGCCCAATAATGCGCCGCGCCGCAGGCCTCCATCCCGATCGTCGTTGGCTCGAGTTTGGCAAAGAACGCCAGCACCTGGCTGCGCCGCAGCTTTCGACGCAACACAGGCTGCTCGGCGCAATCCACCCCGTGCAGCACAAAAACACTCTTGGACGTATCGATACCAATGCGGATACACTTGTTCACGGACGGCTCCCTTGTATGAGATCTCCAACGACCTCATTCTGGCACAGCGATGCCGTCGGGGGCCGTCCACCCCAACAGTTCTTGACCCAGTCCTCGGCCCCTGGATTCCCGCTTTCGCGGGAATGAGCGGAGTGCGGCGGGCGCCCTTGCGCTCCTTTGCCCGAAACCTATGATCCGCGCCGATCAGCCAACACGGAAAGCGCCAAGGTTTCGGCGCGTGAAAAAAGGGAGAATGCCATGGTAGCGGCAGTTCGCGTGCACAAGGCGGGTGGACCGGAAGTCCTCACCTTCGAAGACATCGAGCTGCCGGCACCGGGCCCGGGGCAGATCCGCGTCAAGCAGGGCGCGGCCGGCATCAACTACATCGACACGTATTTTCGCCAGGGGATGTATCCGCCGCCGAACGGTTATCCGTTCACAGTCGGCAATGAAGGCTCGGGAGAGGTCGTGGCGGTCGGCTCGGGCGTCAGCGACATCAAGGTCGGCGAGCGCGTTGCCGCGGTGGCGCCGCTTGGCGGCTATGCGGCCGAGCGCATCCTTCCGGCCGATCGCGCCGTGAAGGTGCCGTCGAACATTTCCGACGAGCAGGCGGCCGGCATGATGCTCAAGGGCATGACCGCCGAATATCTGCTGCGCCGCACCTTCCGGGTCGAGAAGGGCCACACCATCCTGGTGCACGCGGCCGCCGGCGGCGTCGGGCTGATCCTGTGCCAATGGGCAAAGCACCTCGGCGCGACCGTGATCGGCACCGTCGGCTCCAGGGACAAGGCCGATCTCGCCAAGAAGAACGGCGCCGACCACACCATCCTCTACAAGGACGAAGACTTCGTCGCGAAGGTGAAGGAGTTCACCGGCGGCAGACTGTGCGATGTGGTCTATGACGGCGTCGGCAAGACCACGTTCCCGGCCTCGCTCGACTGCATCCGTCCGCTCGGCATGTTCGTGAGCTTCGGCAATGCCTCGGGCTCGATCGAGGCCTTCAACATCAACCTGCTGCAGGCCAAGGGCTCGCTGTTCGCGACGCGTCCGACGCTCAACACTTACGCCGCCAAGCGCGAGGATCTGCTGGCCATCGCCAACAGCCTGTTCAGCACGGTGGCGAGCGGGAAGGTGAAGATCCCGGTGAACCAGCGGTATGCGCTGAAGGATGCCGAGAAGGCGCACCGCGATTTGGAAGGCCGCGCCACCACGGGGGCGAGCATTCTGCTTCCCTGATCGTGGCGTTCCCCAAAATATGGACCTCATGGTGAGGAGCGCGGGCCGCTTGGCCCGCGCGTCTCGAACCATGGCGACGGGCAACGCCCTCGCCGGGGCCATCCTTCGAGACGGCGCTACGCGCCTCCTCAGGATGAGGGCCCTGGAGTGCGGCGCGCCCGCGGAGTGCGCAGCTAGATCCCGCGGTTCCAGTAGTCGTAGTAGCGCTCGATGTTCATCGGCAGGAAGGCCTCGTAGCCGCCCCACTTCTCGTACTTGGGCAGCTTGATCTCCTTCTCGGCGTCGGCGTAGCTCTTGCCTTCCGAGACCGCCTTCTTCACCGCGGCGGAGAGGTCCTGCAGATAGTCGAGCTGGGCGACCGCGTCCTCCTTGCTGCCGATCTGCCGGCCGCCGGGTCCCGGATGGCCGGGGATCAGCTTGTCGAAGTCCATCGCGATCACCTTCTTCAGGCCTTCCTCGATGTCGGGCACGTAGGTGTCGGCCATGCCGCGGAACTGCACGGCCTGCAGCGGAATCCAGTCGACCGTGAAGAGCACGCGCTCGCGCGGCAGCCGCATCACCAGGGTGCTGTCGGAATGGTTCTTGCCCACATAAGTGAGCTCCAGCGAGGTGCCGCCGAGCGTGATGGTCTTCTTGTCATCCACCCACTCGTCGGGCATGACGACGTCGGCCGGCTTGAGCTCATCGAGCCTCGCCTTCATGTTCCGCTGCGCCACGAAGGTCGCGCCCATATCTTTGAACGGCTTGCCGCCGGCGATGTGGTCGAAATGCATGTGGCTGTAGATCACGTATTTGATCGGCGCCTTGGTGATGGCCTGGATGGCGTCGACATACGGCTTGACCGGTCGGCGCTCGCTGATCGGGTCGGTCGCGATCACGCCGTCAGGCGTGACGACGAACATCGACTGGTGGCCCATGTAGCGGAATATGTAGACATTGTCGGTGCCGTCGACCTTGGTGGTCGCGGTTGGCGGCTGTTGTGCCTGCGCCGTGGCGCTCAAGGCGATCGCCGTGCACGTGACGGCCAACGCGAGTTTCATGCGAGACATCATCGTTTCTCCCTGGGAATGTTTGGACGCCGGGCCCGCCTGACGGCCGGCACGGTCATCTTAGCGTGACTGGCGCAAAAGTGCATGGCTCCGGGGGCGGTCCAAGTCGGGCTCGTCTGAAAATACAGGCCGGATACAGAGGAGAGGCGCGCGGTCGCTAGGGGAGCTATGCGTCGAGCGCATTGGGCAACTTGCCGTCGGTCTGCCATCGGTTGCGCATGATTGGAATCAAAAGCCCGGCGCGGAATTTCCGCTGCCGGGCGCAAATCACCAGTTTCAATTTCGCGAATACCCGAACGCATGGGCATCGTCAAGCATGGGCTTCTTCAAGAACATGTGCGCGCTGTTGCCGCCGGGCGACCGCAAGCGTTATCGAATCGTGTGCGGATATCAGGAGGTACCATGAAGCAAACCTATTGTGGCGGCTGCCAATGTGGAAATGTCCGCTATGAAGTCGCGCTCGACATTGGCGAGGTGATCGCCTGCAATTGCTCGCGCTGCGGCCGGCTCGGCTCGCTGCTCGCTTTCGCGCCGGCCGCCGATTTCAAGCTGATCGCAGGGGACGATGCGACCACGGAGTATCAATTCAACAAGCACGTCATTCATCACCTCTTCTGCTCGACCTGCGGTATCCAGTCGTTTGCGCGCGGCACGGGACCGGGCGGGGTCGAGATGGCGGCGATCAATGTGCGCTGCCTCGATGGGGTCGATCCGATGGCCCTCAAGGTGAAGCACGTCGACGGCCGCAGACTTTGAAGCCTTACAGCAACTGCGCCAGGTGCGCGAAAGCCGGATGGCTGCCCCCGCCATCGCCGAGTCGCGGG
>NZ_JAFAVV010000327.1 GCF_019242285.1 Bradyrhizobium sp. | reverse complement strand
AGGTCGAGGTCTCGACCGCTACGTCGTCATCGGTGATCACGGTCGCGATCGTCCTTCCCGACATCTCGCGCGCCATCTCGAAGTTCATGACGTCGCCTTCGTAGTTCTTGACGATGAATAGCACGCCGGCCCCGGTGTCGGCGGCTTCCGCGGCAGCAAGGATCAGGTCGGGTGTCGGCGAGGTGAAGACCTGGCCGGGAACGGCCGCGTCCAGCATGCCCGGCCCGACGAATCCGCCGTGCAGCGGCTCATGTCCGGAGCCGCCGCCCGACACCAGCGCCACCTTGCCGGATTTCAGATTCCGTCGCAGCACGAAGGGCGCAGTCTCACCGAGCCGCACGACGTCGGAATGAGCGGCGCAAAAGCCCGCGAGGCTCTCATTCACCACGTCCTCAACGGCGTTGATCAGCTTCTTCATGTCTCCCTCCCTTGTCCTGCTTTTCGTTGTCGCGTCGCTTCAGGTATCCTCGATCAGCCTCACGATTTTCTCGGCGAATTCGCTCAAGAGGGTGTCGAGCCTGTGGTTCTTCTGCTCGCTGCCGAGATCCGGCAACATCAGCGTGAGCCGCCGGGTCCGCTCCCGCTCCTTGAGGAGCAGCAGTCGCCGCGGATGCGCGCGGTGATAGGCCGCGAGGAACCGCTCCTTCTCCTGCGCGGAGAAATGGCCGATCTGCATGATGGCGTGCACGTGCTGTGCGGGAATTGGCGTCTGATAGGCCGGGTTGGCGATCTGGGTGATGAAACTGCGGTTCTTGCCGAGACCTTCAGCGAGCCGCTGCCGCATGCCGGATGGACGTCGATCGAGAACGTCGCGTAGGATGGCCTTGTAGGCCGCGATGAGGTCCTGCGCGCTCGCGGGGGTCGCCTGCGTGCTCATGCCGGCCTGCCCGGATAACGGGCGATCGCGGCCCTGACGGGCGCCAGCGCGCCGGGCGCGACCGACAGGCTGCGCAAGCCCTGATCGAGCAGCGCCGCGACCTGGCTAGGATCGCCCGCCAGATCGCCGCACAGACTGGCTTCGCGGCCACAACGGTCGGCATGACGGACCACATGCCCGATCAGATGGAAGATGGCCCGCGAGGGGCGGGCGAGATCGGCGAGTTGCGGCTCGTCCCGGCTCGCCGCCATCACATACTGGATCAAATCGTTGCTGCCGATCGAAAAGAAGTCGGCGTCGAAATCCTCGATCGCGAGCGCGGCCGCCGGCACCTCGACCATCATGCCGAGCGGCGGCATCGCCGCCTCGATCCCTTCGCCACGCAGCTCCTCGACGGCGTCCCGGAACAGCGCGCGACAACGATCGAGCTCTTCCGGCACCGTGACCATCGGGATCATCACTTTCAGATGGCCAATGACCGCTGCCCGCGCCAGTGCCCGCAACTGAAGGCGAAAGACGTCGAGCCGCTCGAGCGACAGCCTCACGCCACGCACGCCAAGAAACGGATTGATTTCGCCTGCTTGCGTCAAGCCCGCGACCGGCTTGTCGCCGCCGGCGTCGAGGGTGCGGATGGTCACGGGCTTGCCGGCCGCCCATTCCGCCATCTGCCGGTAGATCTGGTACTGCTCGTCCTCGGTGGGAAGGCTCTCGCGGCCATGAAACAGGAACTCGGTCCGCATCAGGCCGATGCCATCGACCTTCGAGGGGTCGATGTCGCGAAGTTCGGCGAGCCCCGTGACATTGATCATGAGACGAACGGGTTCGCCGCTTGCCGTCAGCACCGGGCCATCGAACGAGGCCAAGGCCTGCCGCGCCTGCGACTTTTCGGCAAGGCGCTGATCATATTCGGCACGCAATACGGGATCGGGATCGACAATGAGCGCGCCGGCATCACCATCGAGGACGGCATCCACACCGGCTTCGAGACCTTCGACATCCCCACCGACCATCATCGGCACGCCGCGCGACCGGGCAAGAATGGCGACATGGCTGGAAGGACTGCCCCGGCGCAGCACCAGGCCGCCGTCCCTCCAATCGGTGGCGAGGAACACCGATGGCGGCATGTCGTCGGCCAGCACGATGACACCCGCCGGAACGGCCTGATCGACTTCACCCGCGAGGTGTCGCAGCACGCGATCACGCAGATCGCGCAAATCGGACGCGCGGGCGCGGAAATAGGGATCCACGGCCTGCTCATAGCCGGCGATCTCCGGGTCGATCCCGGCGATCCAGGCCCGGTCCGCGGCCTCGCCGTCCGCGATCAGCGCGAAGGCCGGAGCAGCGAGATTTTCGTCTTCCAGCAGCGCGATCTGGAACGACAGGATCGCCTGCGCCTCCTCGTTCTTCATCTCGCCCACCAGTGCGGCAAGATCCAGCCGCGAAGCATCGAGGGCATCCGCCAGCGCCTGCCGCTCTCCCGCGGTGGAACCGCCTTTGCGGGCAACAGCTGCAGCCGCAGCGAGACGCATGAGCGGCCCCGACGCAACCCCCGGGGCGGCAGGCCAGCCCTCGATCCGACGGGTCGTTCGCCGCGCCCTATGGTCCATCCGGAAAATCCTCGTTGACCAAGGTCACGAGCGCATCGAGTGCCGCCTCCGCATCGCTGCCCTCGGCCCTGAAGTAGAGGGTCGAGTCCTTCGGCGCCTTGGTCGCCATCACCTTGACGATGCTCTTGGCGTCGACCCAGGGCCCGTCGGGCGAGAGTCCCAGATCGATCTTCGATTCGAAAGCCTTGGCCAGCTTGGTGAGCTTGACCGAGGGCCTGGCGTGCAGCCCGACCTCGTGCCGAATGAGAGCCGATGCGCGAAGCCTGTTCATGCCGCCGTCCTGCATCATGCCGGCGTCAGCTCTTCGGCCGTGCGGCGCACGACGTCCAGCGGCGCCCCCGACGCCGCTTCGGTCGCCGCCATCACCGCGCCTTCCACGACGGGCGCATTGCAGACGACGACGCGGCTTCGTCGCGATTCCGGCAGCATCTCGATCGCCATTTCGCTGTTGGTCTCGGCGCCGCCAAGATCGACGAGGATGGCCACGCCCTGCTCTGACCAGGCCTTGTCGATCGCCGCCAGGATCGCCTCGACGCTGGTGCCAAGCCCACCGTCGGGATCTCCGCCGCACCAGCCGAGCGGCACCTCGCGGCCGACCATCTGCTCGACCATCAGCGCCGTGCCGCGGGCGACATCCGCCGAATGAGACACGATGACTATTCCCACATTGCCTTTCATGCAAAACCTTCCATGACGTCTACGACGGCGTCGACCATCAGCGCAGCGGACCGTGCGCCGGGGTCCATGTGGCCGATGCTGCGCTCGCCGAGGAACGACGCGCGACCACGAATGGCCTTCATCGGGATGGTGCTCTCGGCGGCGAGCCTCGCAACCGTTTTCAGGCGCGCCGGCAGATCCTCGCCGCTCTCGCGCAACACGCCGAGCACGGGGTAGAGCACATCCAGCATGGTCTTCTGGCCGATATCGGACTTGCCGCGCGCCTTCACCGCTTCGATCGCGGCCACGAAGGCGTCTACGACCTGTTCGCGGTCAACTTCGTCCGCGAGCGACTTGCCAAGCGATAAGAACAGGGTGCCGTAGAGCGGGCCGGAGGCGCCGCCCACCTTCATCACCAGCGTGGTGCCGACGCCCTTCAGCGATTCGCCAAAACTCTTGGCCGACAGATCGTCGACCGCGGCCAGCACGGCCTCGAAACCGCGACGCATGTTGGCGCCGTGGTCACCATCACCGATGGCGCGATCGAGATCGGTGAGCTCGTCGGCGCAAGCGATGACACGATTGGCCACGGTCTTGAGGAGACGTTTGCGCGTTTGGCGGTCGATCATCATGCGCGCCCTCCATTCACCGCGATTCGGTTGCCGGACTGATCGAAATAAAGCGGCTCGATGAATTCGAGGGCAACAAGGTCTCCGGCCTTCAGTTCCTGCGCTGGGTCAGCCAGGGTCACGAGCGAATGGGTATCGAGCTTGAGATGCACGTGGTTCTGGTCGCCGAGATGCTCGACCCAATGCACGCGTGCGCGGAGACCTGAGCGATCGACCGGGAAGATCCGGATATGCTCCGTGCGCAATCCCACTGTCTGCACCTGCCGCGGCAGTGAACTGCCTGTCAGCAACGCTGCCGGAATGAGGTTGATGGCGGGGGCGCCGAGACGGCCGGCGACGTAGACGCTCTCTGGCCGTTCGTAGATATCCCGGGGCGCACCGAGCTGGATCAAGACCCCCTCGCTCATCACCCCGATCCGGTCCGCCATGGTCATGGCCTCGGTCTGGTCGTGGGTCACATAAAGGATGGTCGTGCCCAGCTCCCGCTGGATGCGCTTGAGCTCGAGCCGCAATTCGGCGCGCAGCTTGGCGTCGAGCGAAGACAGCGGCTCGTCCATCAGGTAGACGGCCGGCTCCCGGACCAGCGCCCGGCCGATCGCCACCCGCTGCATCTCGCCGCCGGACAGCGCGGTCGCACGATTGTTCAGCTTCTGCTCGATGTGCAACAGTTCCGCCACCTGCTGCACCCGCCGGCGGATGAAGGCTTCGTCCATGCGCCGCGCCGGCGAGCGCAACGGAAACGCGAGATTGTCATAGGCGGTCAGATGCGGATAAAGCGAATATTGCTGAAACACGAAGGCGACGTCGCGCTCGGCCGGCACCTCCCTGGTGACGTCGCGCCCGCGGATCATGACGCTTCCATGGTCGGGCCGCTCCAGCCCCGCGATGAGACGAAGGGTCGTGGTCTTGCCGGCCCCGGTCGGCCCCAGCAGCACGACGAACTCGCCGTCGGCCATCGCGAGCGAAAGGCCACGCACCGCATCCACCGCGCCAAAACGCTTGCTGACGTCGGAGAGAGAGACCTCAGCCACCATGTCCTCCCGCATAAAGGGCCGACGACAGCGCCAGCCCGCTGGCCGTATCGAACAGCGAGAGCCGGTCCGGCCGCAGCTTGAGGCCTACCGTTTCGCCGACCTGAATCGGCTCGCCGGACGGCAGCCGTGCCTTGAGCTGGCCGCTCGCCGTGGTGACGGTGACGATCTGCGTCGTGCCGAGATATTCGGCGCCGATCACGCGCCCGCGCAGATCCGAGGCGTCCGCAAACGAGACATTCTCGGGGCGGACGCCGAGGGCGAACCTGCTTTCGGCGCGATCCTCGAACAGTTCGGGCATGTCGACGGGCACGCCGTCTATCCTGATCACGCGATCGCCCCGTCGCAAGGCCGTGTGCACATCGAGAAAGCTCATCGGCGGTGCACCGATGAAATCGGCCACGAACATCGTCTTCGGGCGATCGTAGATCTCCTGCGGCGCGCCGATCTGCTCGACACGGCCGCCATTCATGATGGCGATGCAATCGGCCATCGCCATGGCTTCGAGCTGGTCGTGGGTGATGTAGACCGTGGTCGCGTCGATGCGGTCGTGCAGCTCGCGCAGTTCGCCACACATCAGCCTGCGAAACTCCGAATCGAGCGCGCCCAGCGGCTCGTCCATGAGGAACGCCTTCGGCCTGCGTACGATGGCGCGGCCGAGCGCGACGCGCTGACGGTCGCCGCCCGAGAGGCCGCCGACCCGGCGGTCGAGCAGATGATCGATCCGCAGCAGCCTCGCCGCCTCCTCGACCGCCCGCTTGATCTCGGCGCGCGGATGGTTCTGGCAACGCAGCGGAAAGCCGATGTTCTGCCGCACGTTCATGTGTGGATAGAGCGCAAAGAGCTGGAACACGAAGGCAATGTCCCGGGCGGAGGCGGGCAACGCCGTCACGTCCGCGTCGTCGAGCAGGATGCGACCCGCCGTCGGCAGTTCGAGGCCCGCGATCATCCGCAAGGTCGTGGTCTTGCCGCAGCCGGAGGGCCCGAGCATCGCGAAAAAGGTGCCATCGTCGATGGTGAAGTTCGAGCCTGCCACGGCGGTGAACTGATCGAACGATTTGCGCAGGTTTTCGACGCGGATCTGTGCCATGTGACCTATTCCGGAAAATGGCTGACGATGACGTAGCTGGCCGTGCCGGCGAGGATCGTCACGAATGAGTAGCCGTACAGATCGATCGACCACGGCTGCACCAGCATGATGATGCCGCCGCCGATCAGGGTCATCGCGCCAGCCTCCCAGGGCCCGCGAGGGAACCAGCGAGACACTCCAGTCTTGGCTGTAGCAGAATCGCTCATT
>NZ_JAFAVV010000117.1 GCF_019242285.1 Bradyrhizobium sp. | reverse complement strand
ATCTCGATGCGCCCACCACTGTCCTGCTTGATCTTCTGCGCCGCCTCGAGCGCGAAGACGTGGACGGGATGGTTTGCGGGGAAGCCGTGGCCGAACTTCCAGGCATATTCGGCGGCGAGGGCTCGCTAGACGAACGGATGGGCGAGGCTGCCGATATTGACGCCGGTCGTCGCCAATCCGGCGACCACGGCTCTGCGCGTAAACATCATGAGACATTCTCCCTGGACATGCTTGTCGGTTTCTTGTGGTTGGGACGGCTCAACGTCGCGGGGGGCGCCGTCCATGATAGGCGTCATCGGCAAGCCGGCGCACGACGTCCCAAGTGACGGGTGCCGGATTCATGCCGTCGTCGGTCTCGATCGTGATGTCGGCGACGCGGTCGAGATCGCTCTCCCGGAGGCCAACTGCTTGCAGATTGTTCGGCAGCCCCGACGCGCCCAGCAAGTCGAACAGGGTCGCACCCAAATCGTCCGTCTTGGCGGCCGCGGCGATTCGCCCGACCGCCTCCGGCGCAAAGCGGTCGTTGTAGGCGGTGACGTGCGGCAGAACGATCGCATGCGAGAGCCCGTGTGGCACGCCAAAGCTACCTCCGAGCACGTGAGCAAGGCCGTGCTGAAGCGCGAAGCCGCCCGTGAGCGCCGCGCCGCCGAGGAGCGCACCGTACAGCAATGCTGCCGCGATCGCCGGGTCTTCGGAGCGACGGTGGAGCTGGGGCAAGGCTGCGATCAGCACGCGCGCGCCCTCGACCGCGGCCAATGCGTTGGTCGGACTCACGGTTGGTACGTAAATCGCGTCGATACAATGGGCGAGCGCGTTGAAGGCGCTGGCGGCGCTCACGTCGGGGGGCAGCGTGAGCGTGAGCTCCGGATCATAGATCACCGATGACGCCAGCATCTTGACGCTGGTGTGCATGCGTTTCACGCCGTCAATCGTGATGCCGCAGAAGCCGGTCATCTCCGAGCCGGAATAGGTGGTGGGTACGGCGACAATGGGCAGTCCGAGTTCGAGCGAGATGCCCTTGCCGAGACCGATCGACGCGCCCCCTCCGATACTGACCAGGCAATCGGCGCCCATCTCGCGGGCGCGCTTCCGACCGCGGATGGCGAGCTCGATCGGCACCTGAGACACGGCTTCCGCCAGGATGCCGATACAACGGTCACCCAGCATGGCGGCGACTCGCTCGGCGAGGCGGCCGCGCCCGGGGGTCGACAGGATCAGCGCCTTGCAGGTTCCGTGATGAGCGATTTCCGCCGCGATCTCGGAGATCCTGCCGGCGCCGAACAGAATGCGCGGCGGGGTTGCGTTGTAGACACCGCCCGGCAGGGAGAATTCGCGCCAGACACCAGCGGTGTTGCGAGTCGTGTGCATGGTCGGCATTGCCCTCACCAGTCGACGATGGTCCCGTCCTCCAGGACGGCGCCATCGGTGTGCATCACTTCCTGCTTGAAGGGATGTTTTGCTGCCTCCACCTCGTTGATCTCGACGCCGAGGCCAGGCTGATCAGGTACGGCCCAGTAACTGCCGGTCCGTCGCATCGGCGTCGTGACCACGTCGTCGTACCAGGGCACGGCGCCGCTCATCTCCTCCTGGATGACGAAATTCGGCGTCGAGACGTCGAACTGCAGTGCCGCTGCACCGGCGATCGGACCGTTCGGATTGTGTGGTGCCACGCCCATGAACGCCTGCTCGGCCGCAGCCGCGATTCGTTTGCCTTCGAGAAGGCCCCCGGTGTGATTGAGATCGGGCTGAACGATGTTAAGTGCCTTCGTCTGAAACAGCGGCTCGAATTCCTTGAAGCCCACCAGCCGTTCGCCCGATGCGATCGGACAAGCCGCGCGCTCGGTGATGAGCCTGAGCGCCTCGGGATCGCCCGGTTGCACCGGCTCTTCGCAGAACATCGGGTGATAGGGAGCCAGCTCCTCGATGAACTGCAGCGCAGCCGAAATCGACGCGGGCCGGCCGTGGAAGTCGATCATGATGTCGACCTTGTCGCCGACCGCCTCGCGCAGCACCCGCATCAGGCGCCCGACATGTTTGCGGGCCGGGATGTCGGCTGAAAAGTGCGAATAGGGAATGAACACGACTTTGAGCGCGTCGTAGCCCCTTTCAACCACCGCCAGCGCCCTGTCCGAAAGCGCGCCCGCGTCGAACGTCTCGTAAACCGCCCGCATGTCACCCAGGCCCAGGTGCGTATAGACGCGCACCTTGTCGCGCACCCGGCCGCCCAGGAGACGCCAGACCGGCAGGCCGAGGCTCTTACCGAAGATGTCCCAGAGCGCATGTTCGATGCCGCTGATTGCCGTCGCACCGATGATGCCCAGCCGGTAATAACTATGCTTGTTGAGGATGCGCAGCAGTTGCTCGATGTCGCGCGGGTCACGGCCCAGCAGCAACGGCTCAAGGTCTTCGATGGCCCCGCTGACGGCCCGGGTCTTCCAGTTGAGACTGGCCTCGCCCCAGCCGTACAGCCCATCCTGATCGGTCAGGACCTTGACGAATATCCAGTTGCGCATCTCGGCGTTGACGACGAGGGTTTTTACGGCGGTAATCTTGATCGCTGTCATCGAAGGTGCCTCTCAGTTCGCATCGGGGCTGTCCGGAACACGATGCACCAGATTCAGGAGCGGTTCGCCCGTCGCCCAGCGCCGAATGTTCTCGGCGATGACAGCGTAGCGGCGATACGGCAGCGCCGTCGTCCAAGCACAGGAATGCGGTGTCGCATAAACCTGCGGCAGGCGATGGAACGGAAAGCGCGACGGCCGGACGGTCTCGTCGGCACCGGCCGGGTACTCGTACCAAACGTCGAGAAAGGCTCCGGCGATCACGCCTTGCGCGAGCGCCTCGTAGAGCGCCGCTTCGTCGACGACCTCGGCGCGCGAGACATTGATCAGCACAGCGGAGCGCTTCATTTGACCGAGGGTCCGGGCACGGAGCAGGCCGCGCGTGCTGTCGGTCAACGGGCAAGTGACGGCTACAAAGTCGGATTCGTTCAGGAGGCGCTCGAGCCGGCTCGGCGGCATTATCACTTCC
>NZ_JAFAVV010000675.1 GCF_019242285.1 Bradyrhizobium sp. | reverse complement strand
CGACGACTCCGTCGTCATCCGGGGATTGATCTCGCGCTGGATCGCGGCCGAGCCCGACATGGTGGTGGCGGCCTCGCTGCGCACCGGGCTGGAAGCCGTCAACCAGCTCGAAAAGGTCAGGCCCGACGTCGCCGTGCTCGACGTCGAAATGCCCGAGCTCGACGGCATCTCGGCGCTGCCGCAGCTGCTTGCGAAGAAGCGCGACCTCATCGTCATCATGGCCTCGACCTTGACCCGCCGCAACGCGGAGATCAGCTTCAAGGCGCTTTCGCTCGGTGCGTCCGACTACATTCCGAAGCCGGAGACCACCCGCGAGCCTCACGCGGCGGACATCTTCCATCACGACCTCATTCAGAAGATCCGCTCGTTCGGTGCAAAGCTCCGGCGTTCGGCACAGCCGTTGCCGGCACCTGCGCACGCTCCCGCGCCCACCGGCGACAGGCGGCCCGATCTGCCGCCGCGCGCTGCGACGGCGCACGCAGCATCGCCCCAGCTCGCGCGGCGCGCTTTCAGCACCCAGACGCCGCGCGTGCTCGTGATCGGCTCCTCGACCGGGGGCCCGCAGGCCCTGATGACGCTGGTCACCGACATCGGCCCGGTGATCGATCGCTTCCCGGTGCTGATCACCCAGCATATGCCGCCGACCTTCACGACCATCCTGGCCGAGCATCTGGCGCGTTCCAGCCGCAAGCCGGCGCATGAGGCCGTCGACGGCGAGGCCGTCAAGCCGGGCCGGATCTACCTGGCGCCGGGTGGCCGGCACATGCGCGTCGTGCGCCACGGCACCGAGGTGGCGATCGCGCTCGACGACGGCCCCCCGGTCAATTTCTGCAAGCCGGCGGTCGATCCGCTGTTCTCCTCCGCAACGGAGGTCTGGCAGGGCACAACCCTCGCGGTGGTCCTGACCGGCATGGGTTCCGACGGCATGCGCGGCGGCAAGGAAGTCGTCGCCGCGGGCGGCAGCGTGATCGCCCAGGACGAAGCCACCAGCGTGGTGTGGGGCATGCCCGGTGCGGCGGCGAACGCCGGCATCTGTGCCGCCGTGCTGCCGCTCAACCAGATCGCGCCGAAGCTGATCCGGCTGTTCTCGGGAGACCGTTCGTGAATATCTCGGACTATGAGTTTCTGCGTAAGCTCCTGAAGGAGCGCTCCGGCCTCGATCTCTCCGCCGACAAGCAATATCTGGTCGAGAGCCGGCTGATCCCGCTCGCGCGCAAGGCGGGGCTCGCCGGTATTGCCGACCTCGTGCAGCGGATGAAGAGCGGCGCGGAGGGGCTGACCTGGGAGGTGGTGGAGGCGATGACCACCAACGAGACCTTCTTCTTCCGCGACAAGATCCCGTTCGATCATTTGCGCGACACCATCCTGCCGGCCCTCCTGCAGCAACGCGCCAACCGCCGCACCATCCGGATCTGGTCGGCGGCGTCCTCCACCGGCCAGGAGCCCTATTCCATCGCGATGTGTCTGAAGGAGAAGGCGCAGATGCTGTCGGGCTGGCGCGTCGAGATCGTCGCGACCGACCTGTCGCAGGAGGTGCTGGAGAAATCGAAGGCCGGCATCTACAGCCAGTTCGAGGTGCAGCGCGGCCTGCCGATCCAGCTCCTGGTCAAGTACTTCACCCAGACCGGCGAGCTCTGGCAGCTCAACGCCGATATCCGCGGCATGGTCCAGCACCGTCAGCTCAATCTGCTGCAGGACTTTTCCCATCTCGGCAGGTTCGACGTGATCTTCTGCCGCAACGTCCTGATCTATTTCGACCAGGAGGCCAAGGCCAACATTTTCGAGCGGCTCGCCAAGGTGCTCGAGCCCGACGGCACGCTGATGCTCGGCGCCGCCGAGTCGGTGGTCGGCATCACCGACGCCTTTCGGCCCTGCCCTGAGAAGCGCGGGCTCTATCAGCCGAACCCTGCCCGCGGCTCGCGCCCCATGATCGGCGCAGGTTCACCGGCGCTGAAGGTGGTCGCGGCGCGCTGAAGCGGCAAGCCGCGCCGTGCTGGATCGCTCGATCGAGTCGAACGACGACAGTCGGGTTTGTGCCGCGCAGTCGCCGTCACCACCGCTGTCATGCTCGCGAAAGCGGGCATCCAGCATTCCAGAGACAGCAGTGCTGGAATCGATAAGCCGCGGCGTGCTGGATCGCCCGGTCAAGCCGGGCGATGACAGTTGAGTTTGTGCCGCGCCGTCGCCGTGCCCAAACCCTACAGGATCGCATGCGGCAGGAAGCGGGACGTGTTGCCGGTGATCGGGCTTTCATCCTCGCGGATCGATAATCCGCAGGGCGTGTGATCGACCAGCCAGCTTCCGAGCACCGGATATTGTCCGCCAAAATTGCGCAACGGCGCGAATGCCTGCCGGACGAAACCTTCGGCGCCATAGGGACCGGCCTGCTCGGCGAAGGCGACGCCGTCGCTGATCAGCATCACATTGGCGCCCTCGCGGGAATAGATCGGCTTGCGCACGAAGGAGGCGCCGAGCTCGCGCGCCCTCGGATCATCCTCGAAATAGGCCGGCAGCAGGTTGGGATGGCCGGGAAACATCTCCCACAGCAGCGGCAGGATGCCCTTGTTGGACAGCACGGCCTTCCACGGCGGC
Source organism: Bradyrhizobium sp. (assembly GCF_019242285.1). Lineage (GTDB taxonomy): Bacteria > Pseudomonadota > Alphaproteobacteria > Rhizobiales > Xanthobacteraceae > Bradyrhizobium. Next base: position 3,458 of record NZ_JAFAVV010000675.1, on the reverse strand, counting down.
TCGATCCAGCGCGTGCGAACCTCTCTCAGCTTCGCGCCGAACTCGTCGTGGAACATCCATTCCCAGGGATAGAGCTTGAAGATCAGTTCGATGTCGCGGCCTTCGAGATCGACGAAGCCGCCTTCGTCGCGCCAGCCGATCTCCTCGATGTCGAGCAGCGTCGTGGCGAAGCCGGCCTGCGCCGCGGTGTCCTCGAGATAGGCGAGCGTGCCGAGATCCTCGGCGCTCTCGGTCGTGCCGGTGAAATGCAGATGGCGCGTCGGGGCGAACTTCTGCCAGGCCTCGATCAAGTGCTCGTGGATGGAATTGAACTGGTCGGCAGCGGCCGGAATCATCCCCCGCTCGATGGCCTGCTCGAGCCAGGTCCACTGGAACACTGCGGCCTCGAAGATCGAGGTCGGCGTGTCGGCGTTGTATTCGAGCAGCTTCGCGGGACCATCGCCGTCTAACCTCAGGTCCAGCCGACCGTACAGGCTGCCATCGTCGCGCTGCCAGCTCTCGGCGATCAGCGGCCAATGGATTTCCGGAATCTTCAGCCGCCGCAGGAGCTCCTCGTCCTCGACCGCACGGTCGGCGAATTCGAGGCACATCGCCTCGATCTCGCCGGTCGGCGCCTCGATCTGCTCCTCGATCTCGTCGAGCGTGAAGACGTAGTAAGCGCGCTCGTCCCAATAGCGCTCGCCATCGATGGTGTGGAAGTCGAAGCCGCAGGCCTCCGCGGTGCTCTGCCAGTCGTCGCGCTCGGGGCAGGCGATGCGCTGCATCTCAATGCGGCTCAGCCGCCGTGACCGTGACCGTGGCCGTGCCCGGGCGAATCGCCGTGAAAGCGGCGGAGCGTGCCGCCGAAGCCGCCATGGATGGCGCGGCAGAAGGGCTCGCCATTCGGGCCCGGCTCCAGCGAGAACCCCGGGCCGCAATGATGCGGCATTTGCGCTTCCGCGAAGCTCATCGACACTGCGCCGACGGCGGCACTTCCCATCATGGTCAGCACGACCCGGCGTGAGCGTTTCATGGTGCGGCCCCCCCAAACTGAAAAAGCGCCGTAAAATCCTCGCCGATCCGCCGCCGATCAGGCAAGCCAAACAAGGTGATTTCACGGCATCGTGCGCGCGCTAGCTTCGGCCGGAGAAGCCGAAGGCGCGGGCGAACGATCCGAAGCCGCCGCGGCTGACGTGGCCCTCGCCCGCGTCGGACGAGCTGGCCGAGGCGTGAGAGGAATCGCCGCCCGAGAAGAAACCATAGCGCGAACGGCTGTAGCCGCCGGACGAACTGCGCGACGTGCAAGCGACGCCGCTCTGCGGCAGTGCCGGCGCGGCCATGCCGGGTGAGGGTGGGGCGCAGGCCTCGCGCGGCATCACCGCATAGGCGGTGCCACCGACTGCGAACGATCCCATCAGCAGCAGCGCCACATGGTGCGAGCGCTTCGGCCCGGGCGCGGGCGGGAGGTGCGTCTGCCCGCGCTTGCCGAATTCGATCGGCCTGCCGGCCATGGTCAGGAGATCATCGAGGCGGCGTCGAGCGCGCCTGCCGCCAGCGACGACAGTCCGAGCCAGATCGCAGGCGCGAGCTCGCCGGCGGCAATACGCTGCGACAGGTTCGGCACCGGAATCTTCACGAGGTAATAGACCACGACCTGGACGATCAGCGCGACCAGGCTCCAGATCAGGCAATCCACGACGTTGGCGGAATGCGCGATCGCGCTGACGACCGGCAGCGTGAAGCCGAGCAAAGAGAGGCCGAGCGCGATCGCGGCGGCCGGGTCGTTGTCGCGGATGAGCTGGAATTCGTTGTGCGGCGTGATCTTGGTGTAGACGAAGAGGTAGGTCACGACCGCGACGATTGCGGTGCAGAAATACAGCAGGAAGGCCGGCAGCCCGGCGAGCGATTGCAGGATCATGGAACAGCGCCCCCGATTCGGCTCCGACTCGAACTTGGCACGATCTCTCGGACGGCGCCCAGCGGGGACAGGTTTCGATCCAAACAAAAACCCCGCCATTTGCGGCGGGGTCCAGTCGGGAGGAGCGAGCCGTGTGGCTCGCCGGTAAAACTGAACGTCAGGCGGGGATGCGCTCGTCTTCGTCGTGCGGCTCGCGCAGCACGTAGCCGCGGCCCCAGACGGTCTCGATGAAGTTGCGGCCTTCGGAGGCGTTGGCGAGCTTCTTGCGCAGCTTGCAGATGAAGACGTCGATGATCTTCAGCTCCGGCTCGTCCATGCCGCCATAGAGATGGTTGAGGAACATTTCCTTGGTCAGCGTGGTGCCCTTGCGCAGCGAGAGCAGCTCCAGCATCTGGTATTCCTTGCCGGTCAGATGCACGCGCTGGCCGCCGACCTCCACCGTCTTGGTGTCGAGATTGACCACGAGGTCGCCGGTCTGGATCACCGACTGGGCATGGCCCTTGGAGCGGCGCACGATGGCATGGATGCGGGCCACCAGCTCGTCCTTGTGGAAGGGTTTGGTCATATAGTCGTCGGCGCCGACACCGAGACCCTTGACCTTGTCCTCGATGCCGGCGAGGCCGGACAGGATCAGGATCGGAGTCTTGATCTTGGAGACCCGGAGCTGCTTCAGCACGTCATAGCCGGACATGTCGGGCAGGTTGAGGTCGAGCAGGATAATGTCGTAATCGTATAGTTTGCCGAGGTCGACGCCCTCTTCGCCGAGGTCCGTCGTGTAGACGTTGAAACTCTCGGACTTGAGCATCAACTCGATCGACTGCGCGACGGCGCTGTCATCTTCAATCAGCAAAACGCGCATGCCAGTTCCCCATAGTCGCCGCTCCGGGCGTCAGGTCGGCCGCATCTGCGGCACTCAAAACGCCTTATGAACAACTGATTCGGATCCTGACTGAATATGGTTAACAAAATCTGATTCATGTGCGCAAGGTGTCTCAGTGCAATTTTTATCGAATCGCCCTAAGGTATTGCGCAGAAGCAGTATTTCGTAATCACATCCCGTTCATGCTCCACGTTAAGAGGCGGGCCTAACCGACTCTTGCGACTCGCCTGTTCCGGTTCCGGCAGGCAGGCGCGCTCAGTCACCAAAAGACAGTGACGCAATGATTAATGACGCGGGTAAACACGAAGTTAAACCAGGATGTGAAAAGCGCCGAAACTTAAGGTTTTCGCAATGAAGGGCGTCAGATGAAGGCTTTGGCCGAGCAGATTGGCGACATCGACAGCATCAATATCCATGGCCGGGTGGTCGGGGTGCGCGGCCTGATGGTGGAGGTCGCAGGTCCCATTCACGCGATGTCGGTGGGAGCAGGGCTGGTGATCGAGACCGGTGCGAACCGCTTCATCCCATGCGAGGTGATCGGCTTCTCCGGCAACAACGCCGTCGTGATGCCGTTCGCGGGACTCGAAGGCGTGCGGCGGGGCTGCAAGGCGGTCATCGCCAACGCAGCCAATCAGGTGCGGCCGTCTGCGGCCTGGCTCGGTCGTGTGGTCAACGCGCTCG
>NZ_JAFAVV010000658.1 GCF_019242285.1 Bradyrhizobium sp. | reverse complement strand
GCCGTACCAGCCGAGCCCCGCGCAGAACACGATCGCGGCAAGGCTGTTGAACGCCTCCATCCAGCGCTTGACCCGGTCGGGCGCGATGGCGAGCACCAGGTCGGGCCGTACATGGCCGTCGGCGCGAACGAGCTCGCTCGAGACGATCATGATGGCCCAGATCATCAGGTAGACGATGACTTCCTCGGCGCAACTGATCGAATGCTGCGGAAACAGGTAGCGCGACGCCACCTGCCACAGCGCGAGCAGCAGCGCGATCAGGCCGAGCGCGCCTGCCAGGGTCTGCTCGGTCCGGTCCCAGAGCTTCATCATGCTGTGCGGCCTGAGCTTCCGGACCTAGCTGGCTTCGTTCGCGACGGCGGCGACCAACTCCGGCGAGATCCGCGACAGCATCGCGACGTTGTCCTGGAACTTCATCATCGCCTCGCGCTTGGCCGCGAGCTCCTCGGCGTTCGGCGTCACGATCGTGATGCCGTGAGCCTGCGCGGTTTCGCGCGCGCGCGCCTGCGCGCTCGCCATGCTGGCGCGGTAGGTCGCGATATTGGCGCGCCACAGTTCGGCGAGCAGCGTCTGAAGCTCGGCCGGCAGCTTCTGCCAGAAGGCGAGCCGCACCATGGGAACGTACTCGCCGACGAACTGATGGTCCTCCAGGGCATGGCGAATGCCGGATTCCCAGAATTGTCCGCTCGCCACCGTCTCGTGCGAGGTGATCAGCCCGTCGAACGTGCCCTGCGAGAGCGCGAGCGGCACGTTCGGCAGCGGCGTGGTGTTGGGGATGGCGCCCATGAACTGTGTGCGCCAGGCCTGTCCTGCGCCGCCATTGTTGCGGATCTTCATGCCCTTCAGATCGTCATAGGAGTTCAGCGGCTTGCTCGTCGAGTACCAGTTGAAGAAGCCGAGATCGAGCCATGGACCGAGCACATGGGCATTCAGCCGGGCCTCGATCTGGTCGCCGAGCAGCTTGCCCGACTTGCCGTCGATCACGGCATGGAGCATGTCGATCGGGCGGCCATAGAGCACGGGAAGCTGGATGAAATCGGCGTCCGGGATGACGCCGGTCAGCGAAAATGTTCCGGGCATCCCCATCTCGATCTGTCCCTGCAGCAGGGCCTTGCCGACCTGCAGATCGGGAAAGAGCTGTCCGCTCTCGAACAGTTGCGTCCTGATCCTGCCGCCGCTCGCCTGCTCGACGCGGCCGAGATAATCCCTCATCACCACATTGCGGGTATGGGAGGGCGGCGTCTCCAGCGAGCAACGCAGCAGCATCGGCTCGTCGGCGCCGGCGGCTGCCACGCGCAGGGCGGGCGCTGCCACGACGGTGAGTGCCGAAGCCACGAATTGGCGGCGAGACCATGGGCGGGTCATCCGTATTCTCCTCTGCTGCATCCGTTTCGTTGGCGACACGAGTGGCATCTGGGCGGGAAACGCCGCGCCTTCCTCGTGTGATTGTCGGGCGCCCGGCAGGCACGAAGGGTCGTCGGCCTGCCGGGCGCGTTCGATATGAATTCTGAAAAAGCCGTGGTGCGTAAGGATTGGTGCTGGCAATCAATGGGGCCGCCGGCCGCGAATGGCCGGTGGCGCGAAGATGCTATTTCATCGCCGCATGCCCTGAACTGATCCACAAGACGGCATTCGATCTCGTTCTCCTGAAATGGTGTCGAAACCTGCGCGGACCGTGTCGGGCTGCTGCCGGTCTTCGTTGGTCCCGCGAGACGCACCGGAGATACCGGCGGCGGCCGGGAAATACTTTGCGATCGGCTTTATTTTCGCGCCAGAGCGCCTTTGTTATTCGTCCGGCGCATCCTCTCTCGGGAGGATTACGCGCCGCTTTTTCTCTGCCAGCATGGATTCGAGAGCGGCGCTGCCGCCGACCGCCAGTCCTCGGAGGATTTGCGTGAGGTTTCTCTTTGCCGATCACGTGCTCGACACGGATACGCGCGAGCTGCGCCGGGGCGGGGCGCCGATCGCCTTGCCGCCGCAGGTGTTCGATCTCCTGACCTTCCTGGTACAGAATCGCGAGCGCGTCGTCAGCAAGGACGAGCTGTTCGCGGGCGTCTGGCGGGGCCGGACGGTCGCCGACTCCACGCTTGCCACCCACGTCAACGCCGCGCGCAAGGCGGTCGGCGACAATGGCGAGGAGCAGAAGCTGATCCGTACCTTCGCGCGCAAGGGCATCCGCTTCGTTGCCGACGTGGAGCTGCCGCCGAACGGCGCGGCGTCGCGGGTCGGAGGCGCGAAGACGTCGTCACCGCGCATAGCGCTGCCACCGGCCGATCGGCCCGCGATTGCGGTGCTGCCCTTCGTCAACATGAGCGGCGGGATGGAGCAGGAGTATTTCTCCGACGGCATCAGCGAGGATCTCATCGCCGCGCTGTCGAAGCTGCGCTGGTTCTTCGTCATCGCGCGCAATTCCTCGTTTTCCTACAAGGGCAGGGCCGTTCATCTGAAACAGATCGCCGACGAGCTCGGCGTCGATTATGTGGTCGAAGGCAGCTTGCGCAAGTTCGGCGAGCGCGTACGCATCACGGTCCAGCTCAGCGACGTCTCCACCGGCAGCCAGCTCTGGGCGGATCGCTACGACCGCGAGCTTGCGGACGTGTTCGCGGTGCAGGACGAGATCACGGAAGCGATCGCCGCTGCAATCGAGCCGCAACTCTATGCTGCGGAGAATTTCCGCGCTCAGCGCAAGCCGCCCGAGAGTCTCGACGCCTGGGATCTGGTGATGCGCGCACTGTGGCACTTCTGGCGCGTCAGCCGCGACGACAACATGCTGTGCCAGCAGCTGCTGGAGCAGGCGATTGCCCTCGATCCGGGCTATGCCCGGGCGCTGGCGGTACTGGCGGTGAGCCATACGTTTGGTGCACACATGGGGTGGGAGACGGCAGCGACCGTCACGCCGCTCGCCGAACGTGCAGCGCTCGCGGCGATGCGGGCCGACGACGAGGACCCTTGGGCTCATCTCGCGCTCGCCTGCGCTCACTCCTACCGGGGGCGTTTCGACGATGCGCTCGCCTCGTTCGAGGCGGCGCTGCGACTGAATGCCAACTTCTCCATCGCGCAGGGCTACTACGGCCTGGTGCTGTCATGGGCGGGGCGCTGGCGCGAGGGCGCGGAAGCCGCCCGCCGCGCTATGCGGCTCAACCCGCGCGATCCGTTCTCGGCGATCTATCGTGGCGTTGCCGCCTATGCCGCGTTCGTCGAGCGCGACTATGGCGAAGCGATCCGGCTGTCGCGCGAGGGCATCCGGCAGCGCGGCGATTTCGTCGGCGCTCACCGCGTGCTGACCGCGGCCGCCGGCATGGCAGGTGAGACCGAGCTCGCGAGGGCAACCCTTCAAGAGCTGCGTCGCGCTCAGCCCAACATCTCGCTGGCCTGGATCGGCAGCCAACTTCCGTTCAGGGATGGCGAGCGCGAGCATTTCCTCGAAGGCCTGCGCCGCGCCGGGCTGGAATAAGCGGACTGCGCCGCGGACGCGGCTCCGAGCGCCTCTCGACCTGGTCTCTTCACGCAGGAATGACGATCGCCGCCGTCTGCGCGCTTGCTTTCCGCAGAGCTAACGGGCCAGCCTGAGGCCGGCAAAGGCGCGCGCCTACCGATATGCGGGACCGATGGGCGCCCGGACAACGTTCCGAGCACGTTTGGAACGTTTTCTGTTCCCAGGCTTGAAAATAGGGGCTGTGGCGGAGCCGGGGCGGCGTCTCACCTGAACGTGATGCCGAAGATCAAAAAACGGTTGGTGCAAGCAGGAGGTTCTCGTGCGTACTCGCCTCATCCACCTCATCAATCCCAAGACCGATTCGCTGACGACGCGTCCGATCTATTTCAACCGGGCGCTCTATTCTCCACTCGCCGGCCTGTTGGCCGTCGCCGCCTGCATTCCGGAAGACGAATACCAGGTGGTGCTCACGGACGAGAACATCGAGACGATCGACTTCGACCTGAAGGTCGATCTCGTGGGAATCTCGGCGATGACGAGCTATGTCAATCGCGGCTACGAGATCGCGGACCGGTACCGCGCCAAGGGCGTGCCCGTGGTGATGGGCGGCGTGCATCCGAGCTTCATGCCCCAGGAGGCCTTGCAGCATGCGGACGCGGTCGTGATCGGCGAGGTCGAGCTCGTGATCGACAGGCTGCTCGACGACCTCAAGCACGGCGCGATGCGCGGAACCTACAAATCCGACAGGCTGCATCCGATGGTCGGGCTGAGCATGCCGCGCTACGATCTCCTGAAGAAGCGGCGCTACGTGAACAAGACCTTCGTGCAGACCTCGCGCGGCTGCCACCAGGGCTGCACGTTCTGCGCCGAGCCGCTGATGAACGGCCTCAAGTTTCGCTATCGTCCGGTCGACGAGGTCATCCACGAAATGGAGAATTGTGGCGCACGCACGATTTCCATCAATGATGCCGACTTCTTCGGCACGCCGGAGCGTCCCAAGGAGGTGATGCGGGCCTTGAAGGGGCGCGGCATCCGCTGGCAGGCCGGCGTCACCTCCAAGCTCGCGAACGACGATCGCATGCTCGAACTCGCAGCGGAGAGCGGCTGCACGATGCTGAGCATCGGATTCGAATCGATCTCGCGGGAGACGCTGAAGAGCGTGCACAAGCATGTCAATCGGCCCGAGCAGTTCCAGGCCCTGGTGGAGAAGATCCATTCCCATGGGATCATGGTGTTCGGCCTGTTCATGTTCGGGTTCGACGGCGACAACACCTCCGTGTTCGACGAGACCGTGAAATTCAACATCGCAGCCGGCTACGACGCCTGCGCCTATTCGGTGCTGACGCCCTATCCGGGCACGCTGACGTGGTACGAGATGAAGAAGGCCGGGCGCATCGTTTCGTTCGACTGGACGATGTACGATCAGGGGCACGTGGTGTTCCGTCCCGGCGGAATGTCTCCGGACGAGCTCCGCATCGGCCAGAACAGCGCCTACATGGGATTCTATTCGATGCCATCGATCGCCGGTCGTTTTCCGGTCCGCGGCAAGCGCGATCGCGCGCAATGGATGATCTACAATCTGTTCATGCGCCGCGCCTCGCGCACCGAAAACATCGACTCCATCGCGGCGCCGACCGCGGAGCCGAACGTTGCGCCCATGCCGCCGATTCTTCCGGTCAAGCGCGAATGGCGTGCGGCTGTGCTGGAGGCGGACGGTGGCGGGCCGCATCTGATGTGAGGGTGGGCAGCCGGTGTTAAGGGCCCGCGCGGCCGCGACGGCGCAGGCCCTCAGTCGTGGAGCGTGATCCCGCGCGCCTTGGCCCACCGATCCAGGACCTTGCGCTCCTCGGCATGCGGTGCGCGGTTGGCAAAACCGCGAACCTGGACCGCGCGGGACTGGCGATCGACCTCGATCGTCAACAGCCGCTGGGTATTGCTGCCTTCGCGACGGCGGAGCGACCAGATCGAAGCGACCCCGGCAATGCACTTTGCCGCGTAGCTGGCGACGCAGTGATGCATGGCCCGCGTCTCGGCGACCAGATCGGCGGCCGTGCGGAGCTGAGCCACCACATACTCCTCGCGCCTTGACTGGAGCTTGGACGACGGGCTCCACGACCAGTCCGCGATCGCCGCGCCCCGCCAGCTCGCGCTGGACGGCTCGGGTATCCGCGTCGGTCCGCGCACACGATGGTTCGCCGCCTCGGCCCGACGGCGAAGCCGTTCGATCCGCGCCACCGCAGCGAGGTCGCGATGCCACTCGCGCATCTGTCGGCCAAGCGATGCGAGCGTGCGGCCCTTGAGGGTGAACTGCCGGTCGCGCCGGCGGCGAGCCGCGAGGTAATCGCAGAGATCATCCATCTGCTCGACCGTGGCCGGATGCGTGCAGAAGAACCGCACCACCTCCCGCCAGAAGTCGAGCTGAGTGCGCAATGTCCATACGATCCGGGAGTGCGCGATCCTCAGCGCGACGCCGGGATCGTCCGTATAGGAGCGGGCGATCGCCTGCCAGATCGCCTGCTCGAAGTCGACGCTGCCGAGCGGGTTGAGGAAGGCATGGACCTCCTTGCGGGACAACCAGCGGCTTGCGCCCGCCTTGTACAGCGAGCCGCCACCGGCGGCCACGACATACCAATGCTTCCGCAACCGGCTCTCGTCGGCGCCGAGCCCCTCGCAGTCGATCCAGATCTGCTCCAGATGCTCCGCAACGGGATAGCGCGCGAACAGATAGCGTGCGGCAGCCAGGCGCAGACGCGCGGCATCGCGGGTCTTGAGCTGCGGCTTCCAGGCCCAGGCGTCCCGCAGGACGTGGGATTCGAAGTCGCGCTTGACCTCGTCGATCGCGTTCTGGAAGTCCGGCGGAGGCCGCGTTCGCTGCGACACGCGCCGCAGCGAGTGCTGATACGCCTCAACGCGGGCGCGCTCGGCCTCCTGCCGGCGCTGAATCAATGAACCTGCCATGGTCGTTCAACATGATTGGATGACGTTCAGCCGCACACTCTGCGAGCGTCGGCACGGTCTGTGTCGATCGCGACAGAAGTCTCACGGCTGGTCTCCTCGTCGGTTGAACGTGGCGGGTTGAAAGGGCGCTCTACATACATCCGATCATCGATCGGCGCAAGCGGCTCGCTTCGCCGAAAAGCTCGTAACCTTCATCGCGCCGCTTCTCGGTAACAGTTGGAAGCCGAACGTGAGTTGAGGTTCACGTGTCCTCCATCTAGAGCCATCTCAAGGGGACGATCGCTTTGCGATTCAGTGCGGGCAACCTCGACGAACGGTCAGCGCCATCATCTTCGATTTCGACGGCGTCATCGCCGACAGCGAGGTGCTGTCCAACACGGTGCTCGCCGAGACATTTTCCTGCACGCGGCGGCCCGCGATCGGAGTGCCTGCCGGTGAGTGCATCGTCATCGAGGGCAGCACGAGTGGCGTCATGGCAGGGCGCGCCGCAGGCTGCGCGGTGATCGGGCTGCTTGCGGCGGGCCATATCCGCGAAGGGCATGCGGCGAAGCTGACGGCGGCCGGCGCCCACCATGTGGCGGCGGATTATCGCGAGGTGGATCGGATCGTCCGCGATCGACTTCGGAGCTGATTCGGCGGGGTTCCAGGTGTGGCGTTTCAGGACTCGCCGCGGCCGGCT
>NZ_JAFAVV010000477.1 GCF_019242285.1 Bradyrhizobium sp. | reverse complement strand
CCGCTATGCGGCGATGTACAAGCCCTATCATCTGATCGGGCTGGAGTTGAACATCTCGGTGTTGTCGGCGGCGCTGCGCGGCGAGCCGACCGGGCAGCCGCGCGGCTTCCGCGGCGACGTCGCCGCGGTGGCAAAGCGCAGCCTGCGCGCGGGCGAGGTGCTCGACGGCGAAGGCGGCTACACGGTATGGGGCAAGCTGTTGCCGGCGGCAGCAAGCCTTGCGGCCGGCGCCCTGCCGATCGGGCTGGCGCACCGCGTCAAGCTGAAGAACGACGTTGCGCATGGTGCCGTGGTGCGCTGGGCCGACGTCGAGTTCGATGCCGAGAGCGACACGGTCAAGACGCGCAAGGCGATGGAGAGAGATTCGCACGCGGCTGATGCGAGATAAGTCCGAGAGCGGTTGAGAGCGAGCCGCGAAGACAGCGCGCTCCCCTCCCCCGCAAGGGGGGAGGGAGTTCCGCTGCTATTGGTACTGAGTCCGATCAGGCGCACGTCACGGCAGCAGCCGGCTCGCGCGTGCGTGGGAAAACCACTTCCGGAACATGTCCTCGGTGTCCATCATCTCGGTGAAGCCGGCGCGGTTGATCTTGACCGTCGAGACGATGGAGGGCGGGCCGGACTCGCTGTGGCCATATCTCATGCTGTAATCGGCGTACTGAAACGAGAGGCCGACGAATTCCTCGAGCCCGGGCGACACCAGGCCGTGCCTGCGCCGCAACGCATCCCACGGCTCGATCCATTTCGGATGTTCCTGCGCCAATGACAGCGGCACGGCCTTGCCGGGCTTCATGCCGAGCGCGTCCGCAATCGCGGGCCAGACATTCTCCCAGGTGAAGACGTCGCCATTGGTGACGTTGAAGGCCTCGTTGTGCGCGGCGTCCGCCTCGCCCGACCAGGCGATGGCACGCGCGAGCAGGTCGACATCGACGGCCTGGGCGACGCGGGCGGCGCCGCCCGGAAAATCCAGCGGCCTGCCCTGTTCGCGCAACATCGCGGCGTAGACGCCGAGCGGCGGGATCAGGTCCATCGCGCCGCCCATCGCCTCGCCGATGATCAGCACCGGGCGCAGGATGCTGAAATGCCAGCGCTTGTCCTTCTGCTGCGCGCGCAGAAAATTCTCCTGCGCCCAGTAGAAATTCGGCTGCTCGTACATTTCCGAGCGGCCTTCGCGCGCCGGCACGGCCAGCGGGCGGACGTGGACGCCATAGGCCTTGGTGCCTTGCAACAGCGCGACATGCGCGAGCTCCGGCGCCGCCGGCTCGAGCACGGCCATCAGGTTGCGCAGCATGGCGTCATTGGTCTCGATCTGGCTCTCGTCCCGCCAGCCGCCGACGAGATCGGGCCTCTCGTGGAGCGCGGCATAGACGAGATGGGTCGCGCCCTTCAGCGCACCGGCGAGGCGCGCGCACTGCGCCGCATCGGCGAGGTCGGCGGCGACGAAGCGCGCACCGTACAGGTTGCGCGGTTGCCGCCGCGACAGCGCGACGACCTCGCAAGCGCCGACAGCGCCGAAATGCCGCAGGGCGGCGTTGCCGACCAGCCCGGTGGCGCCCGCGACCACGACTTTCTTGGCTGCCATCCCTGCACCTCCAATCCGCAATTTCGTCCTTTCCCACTAGCAAATCCGCATGGATTGCGTCAGGCGGCCCGACGCCTGCGGCGGCATCGCAGCGTTGCAAAGGCGTATCGGCGCATCGCGCCTTCGCAACTGCGTAAAGCGGCACATCCTTGATTCCGCTGAGTCGATTGGCCATCCTTGGCCCCGGTCCGGCAATTGCGCCGGATATCCATGTCGGCCTCCGACGACATCAAGACGACAGTCAAGATCGTTGCCCTCGTCGAGTGATCGACCTCAGCAGAGGGGAAACGCAATGCAACGTCGTGATTTCTTGAAGGTGGGTGGCGTGGGCCTGGCCGCGAGCGCGATCGCCGCGCCCGCGGTCGCGCAATCGATGCCGGAGGTCAGGTGGCGGCTGGCGGCGAGCTGGCCGAAGGCGCTCGACACGCTCTATGGCGGCTGCGAGTATTTCTGCAAGCGCGTCGCCGAGATCACCGATAACCGCTTCACCGTGCAGCCCTTCGCGGCCGGCGAGATCGTGCCGGGCCTGCAGGTCTTGGACGCGGTGTCGAACGGCACCGTCGAGATGGGCAACACCGCGCTCTATTACTACTGGGGCAAGAACGCCGCCTTCACCTTCGGCACCGCGCTGCCGTTCGGGCTCAACACGCGCGCGCACATCTCCTGGCTCAACTGGGGCGGCGGCGGCGACATGCTCAACGAGCTCCTCAAGGAATACAACTGCCTGGGGATTCCGACCGGCTCGACCGGCGCCCAGATGGGCGGCTGGTTCCGCAAGGAGATCAAGTCCATGGCGGATCTGCAGGGCCTGAAATTCCGGGTCGGCGGCTTCGCCGGCACCATCATCGCCAAGGTCGGCGGCGTGCCGCAGCAGATCGCGGGCGGCGACATCTATCCGGCGCTGGAGAAGGGCACCATCGACGCCGCCGAATGGGTCGGACCCTATGACGACGAGAAGCTCGGCTTCGTGAAAGTGGCGAAATTCTACTACTATCCGGGCTGGTGGGAAGGCACCGGGCAGGGCCACAACGTCGTCAATCTCGAGAAGTGGAACGCGCTGCCGAAGCATTACCAGGCGGCGGTCGACACTGCCTCGCGCGACACCTTCACGTGGGTCACCGGCAAATACGACTACGTCAACCCGCCGGCGCTGAAGCGATTGCTGGTCGCCGGCGCGCAGCTCCGCGCCTTCCCGCAGGAGGTGCTGGAGGCCTGCTACGGCGCCGCCAACGAGATCTATGCGGAATTGTCCAAGACCAACCCGCACTTCAACAAACTCTACGGGAGCCTGACCGCCTACCGCAACGAATCGCTGGCCTGGATGCAGGTCGCCGAGCTGTCCTACGACAGCTTCATGATGCGGATGCGGACGCGGACCTGAGGGCTGCGCAGGCCGATCGAAACGAGAAGAGCCCCGGACGCGGTCCGGGGCTCTCGATGGCGGCGTGTTCGCGCACCGTGTCTCAATTGTCGTCGTCTCAATTGTCGTCGGCGCCGAGCACCTCGTTGAGCTTGTCGTAATTCTTGACGACGAGATCGATGTTGCCCTTGTTCTCGATCTGCGGCGCCGGCGCCTTCAGCGCGGTGTTGAGGTCGGACAGCGCCTGCTTCTTCTCATTGGCCGGCATTTTCTTGTCGGCCTCGACCTGCGCGATCTGGCTCTTGATGACGGCTTCCGAGCCGACGTATTTCTTGCTCTGGGGATCGACGCCGCCGAGCACCAGGCTAATGTTGTCGAGCACGGTATTGTACTCGTCATAGCTCGCAAAGCCGTCCTTCTTGGCGATGCCCTCGAGCTGCGCGATCACCTTCGGATCCGGCGCGGCGTTCTCCGGCAGCTTGTCGGTGATCGGGTTCATCTCCTTCTGCGCGACGAGCACGCCCTGGATCTGCTTGTCGGTCAACACGATCTGCTTCAGTTGCGGCGCCTGACCGGCGGGCGGCGCCGCCTCCTGCTTGGCCTGAGCCAAGGCGTCAGTGGCGGGCAGCGCGGCGATCGTGCCGGCGAGGCAGGCAATACTCAACGCAGTCATGGCGGTACGAATGAACACGCGCATGGAAATATCTCCTACAGGGTGGGGCGCCCGGACTTTTAGGGCTGGACTGCGTACGAATTTTGAAATGAACGAGGTCTGAACCCGGCATTTATCATCCACGCGCGCAACCTTCACGTGGCGTCCGGATGGCGCAGTTCACGAGTGCGCGAACGAAAAACGCCGCCTCCGGTAAGGCCGGAAGCGGCGTTTTTGTGACAATGCGTGAAGAGGAAATGCCTTGTCCTCGGCAGGCCTGGCGGCGACCTACTCTCCCAGGGCTTGAGCCATAGTACCATTGGCGCTGAGGAGTTTAACGGCCGAGTTCGGGATGGGATCGGGTTCAGGCTCCTCGCTAGAACCACCAGGCCGGCGAAGGACAAGGAAATACGAAGCAAGCGAAAACGCGTAGCGTTTGAGCGCAGTCCTCGGGCTTGACCCGAGGACCTCGATCCGCACGCGAGGTCTTCTCTC
>NZ_JAFAVV010000326.1 GCF_019242285.1 Bradyrhizobium sp. | reverse complement strand
CCGCTTGGATCGATGTTGAAGCCGCGCGGCTGGGTCTCGGTCGGGACGTGGCCGATCGGCGTGAGCCGGCCGGTGGTGCCGTCGACCTTGAAGGCTGCGAGCGTGTTCGATCCGCGCTCCGATACGTAAAGCCATTCCCCGTTCGGTGAGAGATGCAGGTCGGCCGCCCACGGCTTGCCGGCAAAACCTTCGGGCAGCGCGGTGGTGCGCTGCTCCTCGTGCCAGCTTCCGTTGTTCGCGTCATAGGTGAACGTCGCGACGTCGGCGTTGAGCTCATGCACGAGATAGACGAACCTGCCGCTCGGATGAAACACGAAGTGGCGCGGGCCGGACTTCTCCGGCACCTTGACCGTCGCCGGGTCCTTGGCATCGAGCGTGCCGGTCGCGGCGTCGAATTTGAAGCCGAGGACCTGGTCGGAGCCGAGATTGGTCGCGAACACGAAGCGGTTGTCGGGCGCCGGCAGGAAGGCGTGGGCGTTGAGCCCGGTCGGGATCACCTGGCTCGGCGCGCCGACCACGCCGTCGGCGCCGACCGGATTCACCGCGACCCTGTTGCCGCCATAGGACGCGCCGAACAGGAATTTGCCGGTCCTGTCGAACGCGATATTGGCCATGCTGTCGGCGAGCGGCCCGTTGCCGAGATGCTTCAACTGGCCGGTTGCCGGATCGATCGCAAAGCTGACCGCGAGATAGGGTTGCGAGCGCACGCCGGCGATCAGCACGTGATGGTCGGGGCTCACCGCGAGCGGCGTCGAGCTGCCGGGCTTCTCGACGCCGATGAGCGCGGCGGTCTGCACCACCATCATCGCGCCCGAGCCGGGATCAAGGCGAAACACGCTGATGTCGTTGCTGTCGGCGTTGCCGACATAGGCGAACGTGTCCGCGACGGCGGCGCGAGGCCCGAGCGTGGCCGTGATGAGGGCGCAAAGCCACAGCGCCACGCGCGCGCGTCTCGATCCGATCATTTTGTCTCCTCCGAGTTTCTTGGTGCTTGGGATCGGCTCTATAGCCGATTTCGGGCTCGCAACGGCGACGATGCAGGAGATTTTCGATTCGCCTGTTGCCCGGCCCATCAGGCAAAATCCAGCGACATGCGCGCCATCGGAGACCGAGGGCGGCCCAGGAATCCCCCGCGCGAAAAATCGAAATTCACGTGGCCGTTCAAGGCGGGAATCGGTGTCCAGATCTCCCGGCAAAAATATTTCTATTTCTTTTTTTCAGAAACCGTGCCATCTTGCGCGCACCCCGCCCCGGCAAGAGGGACGTTACGGCCGATCGTCACGAAACGTGGGGCGGGGATGCGGTGGCCGTGTTGGCGTTGCTGGACGAGCAACGTCACGCGGACGGCGAAATCGTGTGGTCCTGACGCCCCGACGCTGGCGCCAAGCCTTGTGGAAGATGATCCGCAGGGTGACGGGGGCAAGAGAGCCCGGTCCCCGGGGAGATCACGTATAAGCCGTAAACCATCGCGCGGGGAAGGCTGGGCATTCTCGGCTGAACCTGTGGTTCCTACCCCGTGCTTTCTTGTTGCACGGGGGCCATGGGCATCAGCCGGTGCCCGGTCTTCCCTGCGCCCTCTGTTTTTCGGAGGGACACGATTTGCTTAGAACTCGGGCGCCAGATGCCGCGAGAACGCGAGCTCGTGCCCTTTGCGCGCTCCTCCGCTTCCCGCTAAACACGGGCGTGCAAACGGAGTAGCCCATGCAAGACCTCTGGCGCCTGCCGGCCACCGACCTCGCGGTCCTGATCCGCTCGAAACAGGTGTCGGCGAAGCAGGCTGCGACCGCGGCGCTGGCCCGGCTGGACGCGGTGAATCCTGCGATCAACGCCGTGGTCGATCACCGGCCGGAGGACGTGCTGCAACAGGCGGCCGAGGTCGATGCCGCGATCGCGCGCGGCGAGGACCCAGGCCTGCTCGCCGGCGTGCCGGTGACCGTCAAGGTCAATATCGACCAGAAGGGCTATGCCAACACCAACGGCCTGACGCTGCAGCGCGATGCGATCGCGACCGCGAACAGTCCGGTGATCGACAATCTGCGCAAGGCGGGTGCCGTGATCCTCGGCCGCACCAACTGCCCGGCATTCTCCTACCGCTGGTTCACTGGCAACCTCATTCACGGCGACACGAAAAACCCGCGCGATCCTGCAATCACGCCGGGCGGCTCCTCCGGAGGGGCGGGCGCGGCGGTGGCCGCCGGCATCGGCCACATCGCCCATGGCACCGATATCGCAGGCTCGATCCGCTATCCCGCCTATGCCTGCGGCGTGCACGGGCTGCGCCCGACGCTTGGCCGCATCGCTGCCTTCAATCCCGGCCTGCCGGAACGCCCCATTGGTCCGCAGCTCGAGGCGGTGTCCGGCCCGCTCGCGCGCTCCATCAAGGACCTGCGCGTGGCGCTCGCCGCGATGAGCGCAAGGGACCCGCGCGATCCCTGGTGGGTGCCGGCGCCGCTCGAGGGGCCGCCGATGCCGAAGCGGGTGGCGCTGTGCCTCAATCCGGATGGACTCGATCCCGTGTCCGAGGTGAAGGCTGCCGTGGCCGATGCCGGCGAGCGGCTGCGGCGCGCCGGCTTTATGGTGGAGGAAATTGCGGACACGCCGCCGCTGCGCGAGGCCGCGGACTGGAACAGAAAGCTCTGGCTCGGCGACAATTATGAAGCGCAGCTTGCGGCCGCCGAGAAGGAAGGCGATCCCGGCGCGCTCGCCTGCCTGCGCGGCAACCGTGCCAAGGTGGCGCCGTTCGGCCAGGCCGATTTCTCCAGGGCGCTGACCCGACGCGCCACGCTGGCGCGCGAGTGGCTGCTGTTCCTTGAAAACTATCCGGTGCTCCTGATGCCGGTCTCCGGCGAATTGCCGTTTCCGGACCAGCTCGACTGCAAGGATGACTCCTCGTTTGCAAGGGTCTGGCACGCGCAGTTGCCGCAGATCGCCATTCCCTTCCTGGGCCTGCCCGGGCTGACGGTCGCGACCGGGCTGGTGGGGCGCGTGCCTGTCGGCGTGCAGGTGGTCGCGGGACGCTATCGCGAAGATCTCTGCCTTGCGGCGGGTGAAGCGATCGAGGCAGGCGGCGTGCCGCCGTCGCCGATCGATCCCATCGCCTGAACGGACCTGAGAGGATGCCGAACGTCTACGATTTCACCGCGCTGTCGCTGTCGGGCGAAGAGGTCGCGCTGCAGCGATACGAGGGCCTGGTGCTCCTGATCGTGAACACCGCGAGCAAATGCGGCTTCACGCCGCAATATCAGGGGCTCGAGGCGCTGCACCGCGAATATGCAACGCGCGGCTTTGCCGTGCTCGGCTTCCCCTGTAATCAGTTCGGCGGCCAGGAGCCGGGTGAGGCAAAGGAGATCGCCGAGTTCTGCAAGAGCAATTACGACGTCAGCTTTCCGATGTTCGCCAAGATCGACGTCAACGGCGCCAACGCGCACCCGCTGTACCAGCACCTGAAGCGGGCGAAGTCGGGGCTGCTCGGCTCCGCCATCAAGTGGAATTTCACCAAGTTCCTGGTCGATCGCGAGGGGAGAGTGATCGCGCGTCACGCCCCCACCGCGCGGCCGGAAGGACTGAAGCAAGCGATCGAGGCCCAACTGTGAACGATGAGAACGAAACGACGAACGACACGCTGCCGGACCGGCTTTCGGTCGACCCGAGCAGCCCCTACTACAACGCCGATATCCTGGCGCGCGACGTCGGCATCCGCTTCAAGGGCCAGGAGAAGACCAATGTCGAGGAATATTGCATCAGCGAGGGCTGGATCCGGGTCACCGCGGGCAATGCCCGCGACCGCCACGGCAACCCGTTGACCATCAAGGTGCATGGCCCCGTCGAGCCGTACTTCAAGGACAAGAAATAACTCCCCGTCATTCCGGGGCACGCGAAGCGTGAACCCGGAATGACGAGATTCCGGGTCTGGTCCTTCGGACCATCCCGGAATGACGAACAAACCAAGAGCCCAACACCATGATCCGCATCGTCGACGTCCGCGAGGTCACAAAACCGATCTCGTCGCCGATCCGCAACGCCTATATCGATTTCACCAAGATGACGACGAGCCTCGTCGCCGTCGTCACCGACGTGAAGCGCGACGGCAGGACCGTGGTCGGCTACGGCTTCAATTCCAACGGCCGCTACGGCCAGGGTGGATTGATCCGCGAGCGCTTCGCGTCGCGGCTGCTCGAAGCTGATCCGAAATCGCTGCTCGACGAGGCCGGTGACAATCTCGATCCCGACAAGGTCTGGTCGGCGATGATGCGGAACGAGAAGCCGGGCGGTCATGGCGAGCGTTCGGTCGCGGTCGGCACCATCGACATGGCGGTGTGGGACGCGGTGGCGAAGATCGCAGGCAAGCCGCTGTTCCGCCTGCTCGCCGAGCGCCACCAACGCAATGCCGATCCGCGCGTGTTCGTCTATGCCGCCGGC
>NZ_JAFAVV010000100.1 GCF_019242285.1 Bradyrhizobium sp. | reverse complement strand
CAGTTCCAGATTTTCGAGCATTGCGGCTTGGCGCCTCGAACGTTCCTGTGTCAGCAAAGCCTTCTTAACATGGAGGAATGAACCAGACAATCAAACCTGCATGCATACCAACAGGCTTCGATAGCCTGTTATATGACATGATATCTGTGTTAAATTGCATCATATGATCAACTTGACGCTGGCATCACCTCATTGTATGGTCACTCAAACGCCTATTGTGTGACCATATAACTACGGCAAAAGTGCCCCTGGAGGTCGAGCGATGGTTTCAACCGGACAACGTTCGTCGCTTCGTGAAGCCTTGACTGAGAGCGCGCCCTCCGCAACGGGGCAGCCGGGTGCCGTCGGTGGCGGGAAGACGGGCGCCGCCGCGGCAAGCAAGCCAGCTGGCGGTTGCGAGAACGGGAAACAGGTCGACGCCAGGTTTGTCGAATTCATCGACGTCGAGAAAAGGTATGGTCATTTTCATGCTGTTCGCCGGTTGAATCTGGGCATCGGCCGCGGCGAGTTTCTGACTTTCCTCGGGCCGTCGGGCTCCGGCAAGACCACGACCTTGAACATGCTGGCGGGCTTCGAACGCCCAAGCCAGGGCGTGATCACGCTCGACGGCAAATCGGTCGACCGCCTGCCGCCGTACGAGCGGAACATCGGCATGGTGTTCCAGAACTACGCGCTGTTTCCGCATATGAGCGTGGCGGACAACGTCGCCTTCCCGCTCTCGGTGCGCAAGGCGCCGAAGGCCGAGATCGGACCACGCGTCATCCGCGCGCTCGAAATGGTGAAGCTCGAGCGCTTCAAGGATCGCAAGCCGACGCAGCTCTCCGGCGGACAGCAGCAGCGCGTCGCGCTCGCCCGTGCGCTCGTCTTCCAGCCGACCCTCGTTCTGATGGACGAGCCCCTCGGCGCGCTCGACAAGAAGCTGCGCGAGCATATGCAGATCGAGCTCAAGCAGATCCATGAGATGCTCGGTGTCACCATCGTCTACGTGACGCACGACCAGAGCGAAGCGCTGACGATGTCGGATCGCGTCGCGATCTTCGAGAACGGCGCCATCGTTCAGATCGGAACGCCGGATGCACTTTATAATGAGCCCGCGACCGCCTTCGTCGCCGGCTTCATCGGTGAGAACAATGCGCTGGACGGCATCGTCGAGCGCGTCGACGGCAATCAATGCCTGGTCGCGCTGCCCACGGGATTGACGACCACCGCCATGGCGATCGGAGATATTCGTCCCGGCGCAGCGGTCCAGTTGGCGGTCCGGCCCGAGCGGATCGTAGGTAGCGGCGAACAAGCGGATAATCGTTTTCGGGCGACGGTCGACGGCCGGATCTATCACGGCAACCATCAACGCCTGCTCGCGCGCCTGCCTGGCGGGCAGGTGCTGACCGTCAAGATCGGCCCTGACGCAGCGACGCCGGCGGGCGAAACCATCGATCTTGGCTGGCGCACGGCCGATTGCCGGGCTTTTCCGGCAGGCGTCGCCCCGGACGACAACACCGCGAACACAGGGAGCGTTTCATGAAGCGGATCTACAGGACGACGTTGCTTGCCTTCTTGCCTGCCCTGACGAGCGTCGGGATCATGTCGCAAATCCAGCCCGCCGGTGCCGGGGAGCTCACCGTCATGGCGACCGGCGGCGAATGGCAGTCGGCGCTGCGCAAGGCCTGGTTCGAGCCATTCGCCAAGAAGGCGGGCATCCAATTCAACGAGCAGGAATACACCGGCGAGCTCGGCAAGGTCAAAGCGATGGTCGAGACCGGCAACGTCCCGATCGACCTGGTGACCGTGGAGACCTCGACCGTCCTGCAAGGCTGCGACGCAGGCGTGCTGATCCGGCTCGACTATTCGAAGATCGCCGATCGTTCGCGGTTCCTTCCCGGCACCGCCCTGGACTGCGGCGTCGGCATCGACGTCTATGGCGACGTCCTCGCCTACGACACCACCGTGTTGAAGGAGGCGCCGACGTCGGTGCTCGATATCTTCGACACTAAGAAATTCCCCGGCAAGCGCGCCATGCGCAAGGCCCCGGCGCAGAATCTCGAATGGGCGCTCATGGCCGACGGCGTGCCGATCGCCGACGTCTACAAAGTGCTGGATACGCCTGCCGGGGTCGACCGCGCCTTCAAGAAGCTCGATCCGATCAAGAAGGACATCGTCTGGTGGGATGCCGGCGCACAGCCGCCGCAATTGCTCGCGTCCAAGGAGGTGGTGATGACGACCGCCTGGAACGGACGCATTCAGAATGCGATCGACAAGGACCAGCGGCCGTTCGCGATCGTCTGGAACGATCAGATCGTCGAATACGACATGATTGCCATTCCGAAGGGCGCGAAGAACCTCGACCTCGCCTACAAATATCTCGCCTATGCGGCCGAACCCGAGGTCAGCGCGCAGCTTGGCCGTCACATCCCCTATGGTCCTGTGATGACGGATGCGACGCCGTTCGTGCCGAAGGATGTGCTGTCGAAACTGCCGACGGCGCCGGACCACATGAAGGCCTATCTGGTCGGCGACGTCGAATTCTGGGGCGACCATGGCGAGGATCTGGTGAAGCGCTTCAACGCCTGGCTCGCCCAGTGAGATAGCGCGCCGATATCGCGATCGGGCGGTCCTGCCCGATCGTCAGCGACCACGCGAGGTGATGTTCATGTCGTCGATCGCAATATCCGGCATCAAAACGCGGACCGGCGCGACGGATCGCAGCGATGGCCTGCGGCCACTTGCATTGGCCGCTCCGCTGCTGCTCCTGCTCGCCTT
>NZ_JAFAVV010000671.1 GCF_019242285.1 Bradyrhizobium sp. | reverse complement strand
GAGCTCCTGAAGACGCTCGGCGAGCGCCAGATCTACCGGATCGACCATTTCCTCGGCAAGGAAACGGTGCAGAACGTCATGGCGCTGCGCTTCGCCAATGGCATATTCGAGCCGATCTGGAATCGCGCGCATATCGACCACATCCAGATCACCGCGGCCGAGACCGTCGGCGTCGAGCGACGCGGCAAATTCTACGAGAGGACCGGCGCGCTCCGGGACATGGTGCCCAACCACCTGTTCCAGCTGCTGGCCATGACGGCAATGGAGCCGCCGATCTCGTTCGACGCCGACGCCGTCCGGGCGAAAAAGGCCGAAGTCGTTCAGGCGATCCGCCCGATGTCGGAAGCGGAAGCGTTGCGCAATGCCGTGCGCGGCCAGTATGGCGCCGGCACCGTGCTGGGCAGGCCGGCCAACGCCTATCGGGCAGAGCCCGATGTGGCGCCGGGCTCGGCGACCGAGACGTTGATCGCATGCAAGCTCCACATCGACAACTGGCGCTGGGCCGGCGTGCCGTTCTATTTGCGTACCGGCAAATACATGAAGCGGCGGCTGACGGAAATCGCCGTCCGCTTCCACCAGGCACCCTATACGCTGTTCCGCGGCACCGACGTGGAGCGGCTCCATCCCAACTGGATGATCCTGCGCATCCAGCCCGAGGAGGGGATCGGGCTGCACCTCGCCGCCAAGCAGCCCGGCCCGACCGTCACGCTGGACAGCGTCCGGATGGATTTCGCCTACAAGGATTATTTTAAGATGGCGCCCAGTACGGGCTACGAGACGCTGATCTACGACTGCATGATCGGCGACGCGACGCTGTTCCAGCGCGCCGACAACATCGAGGCGGGCTGGCAGGCGGTGCAGCCGATCCTCGATGCCTGGGCGAACCATCCACCGCGGGATTTTCCGAACTACGCCGCCGGCAGCAATGGCCCGGCGGCGGCCGACGAGCTGCTGGCGCGCGATGGCCGCGCCTGGCGCTCCCTCGCTTGACCAAAACGTGGAGGCGCCGATGGGCGAGAAACGCAAGATCTCCCTCGTGGTTGCCGATGTCGACGGCACCCTCGTCACGGAGCAGAAGGTACTGACGGAGCGCGCGCAGGCCGCCGTTCGGGCGATGCACCGCGCTGGGATCCGCTTCGCCATCACCAGCGGTCGGCCACCGCGTGGCATGGCGATGCTGTTCGACGCGCTGGCTCTGGGGACGCCAATCGCCGGCTTCAACGGCGGGCTGTTCGTCCGGCGCGATCTGTCGATCCTCGAACAGAAGACGGTGGAACCCGACATCGCCCGCCAAGGTCTCGCGCTCATTCGCGAGCACGGCCTCGATGCCTGGGTCTATAGCGGCAATGACTGGCTGATCACCCAATCGGGCGCCCCGCATGTCGCACGGGAAGCCTGGACGGTCAAGTTCGAGCCGACGGTGGTGGCGGATTTCGACGGCAGGCTTGACACGGTCGCCAAGATCGTCGGCGTCAGCGACGATCTCGACCGGGTCCGGCGCTGCGAGGCGGATGCGCAGGCCGCCTTCGGTGAGCGCGCGACGGCGAACCGCTCGCAGCCCTATTACCTCGACGTCACCCACAAGGACGCGAACAAGGGCGCGGTGGTCGCTTATCTGTCCGCCCACCTGGCCGTGCCGTCCGAGGAGATCGCCACGATAGGCGACCAGCCGAATGACGTCCTGATGTTCAAGCGATCGGGGCTCAGCATCGCCATGGGCAACGCCTCGGATCAGGTCAAGGCGCAGGCCGATGTAACGACGGCTTCGTACAACGACGAAGGCTTCGCCAAGGCGATCGAGCGCTTCGTTCTGCCGTCCGTCAGTTAGGAGGGTAGCATGGACCGGTTTGTCGGCCGTATCGAGGTGCTCGCGGACCCGCCAGCGCTGGCACGCCGCGCGGCAGAGTGGATGACCGCGACGGCGTCCGCGGCAAGAGGACCCTTCCGGGTCGCGCTCTCCGGCGGCTCGACGCCCAAAGCGCTCTACGGTCTTCTGGCCTCGGATGAGTTCAGGGACCGTTTCCCCTGGCGGCGGGTCTATTGGTTTTGGGGTGACGAGCGCTTCGTGCCGTACGACCATCCCGAGAGCAACTATCGCATGGCGCGGGAGGCGATGCTCGCCAAGGCGCCGGTGCCGCCGGAGAACATCTTTCCCATGCCGACCGACGGGGACCCCGAGGACGCCGCCCGGCGCTACGAGCGGACCTTGAATGAGATCTATGGCGCGCCGGCTCTCGATCC
>NZ_JAFAVV010000829.1 GCF_019242285.1 Bradyrhizobium sp. | reverse complement strand
TCCAGCAGGCTGCCTTCGAGCAACTCGGGTTCGATCCTGTTCGTGTCCAGTAACTGACATGCCGTTCGGAGCAATCATCAAGCTCCGTCAACAACTTGCGCAATTTGTGAGTGAAAACTTCGGCTTAGAGCTTGAAACTCGTATCGCCGAGCTTCAGCGTATCGCCATCATTGACCGCCATGTCGCGTTTCGGCGGCGCATCGAACAACGGAACGCGCTTCGGATTGAACTTCGGATCGTCGAAGGCCGTCCAATCAGTGTCGCTCATCACGACATGGGCGCCAAACTTCTCCTTCAGTAATCAGCGCCGCCATAGTGGTCGCATGGGCGTGGCTGACGATGACGTATTTGATGTCCTCCGGCTTCAGCCCGAGCTTGCGCAGCCCGCCTTCGATGTACTGTTTGGCCTCGTCGGCATTATCGAGCGAGTCGATCACGACGAGGCCGTCCGAGGTCTTCACCGCATAGGAGCTGGTCCAGTAGTTGCCGAGGAAATAGAGCTCGTCCATCACCTGCATCGGCTCGAGCGGCGGTTTCTCCTGCATCGCCTTGTAGGTGTCCATGAAAGACACCGTCGGCTCGGGCGTCGCCGTCTTGCAGAGACCGAATGCGCCCTTCAGGTCGTCTGGGCCGCCTTGGCCGCCAACGCCGTGTGCTGGGTCACTCCGGCGGGCTCTGCCGTCTGGGCGCGGCCGACGTGATGACTGAGCACGATGGTGAGGCCGGCAAGTGCCAGCGCGGACGCGGTCGGACCTTTCATGGGATTTCCTCGGCTCAATTGCTATGGGTGACGGCTGGCTCGGTCGATGTTCGCCTGCCGCTTGTTTGCGCGAAGAGGACGAGGGCCGGATCGCGCCCCGGCCATGCACAGATTCGGTGCTGGCGTCAGGCGTTGCCGCGATCCTCGCGGAACAGGTCGAGCTTCTGCTGCACCGGGCGGTCGGAGAAGGAGAACAGCACCGAGTCGGCGTCGGCCTCGTGGGTGACCCAGTGCCAGCTCGGCACCACGAACAGATCCCGCGGTCCCCATTCGAAGGTCTGCTCGCCGACCCGGCTGCGGCCCTTGCCCTCGATCGCCGCGAAGACGGTGGCGTCGGTTGCGCGATAGCGCGCGGTCTTGAAGCCCTTCGGCAGGAGCTGGATGAAGGTGCCAATGGTCGGCATAGCGAAATCGCCGGTCTCCGGATTCGAGAATTTCAGCTTCAGGCCGTGGCAGGCGTCCCACTCATCGCGCGCCTTGGCCTGCTCCAGCGCTTCGCGCGTGTAGTGATAGGGATAGTTGAAGATCGGCGAAGTCTTCGACGAACGCTTGCCGTCGACCGGCAGCAGATTATGACCGTAGCGCGCAAAGCTGTCGCCGGCAGGCCTGGTGATCTTCTGCTGGTCGTCCTTCGAGCCTTCCGCGAACGAGGCATCGAAGAACTGCACGATCGGGATGTCGAGCCCGTCGAGCCAGAACATCGGCTCACTCGTCTCGTTGGAATGGTCGTGCCAGGTCATCGACGGGGTGATGACGAAGTCGCCAGGTTCCATGGCGGTGCGCTCACCGTCGACGGACGTATAGGCGCCCTTGCCTTCGAGGATGAAACGCAGCGCCGACTGGCTGTGGCGATGCGCCGGCGCGATGTCGCCGGGCATCACCATCTGGATGCCGGCGAACAGCGAGGTCGTGACCTTCGACTGGCCGCGCAGGCCGGGGTTCTCCAGGATCAGCACCCGCCGCTCGGCTTCCTTGGCGGTGATCAGCTTGCCGGCTTCCGTCATGTAGTCGCGGATCATGTCGAACTTCCACAGATGCGGCCGGCAGGCGCTCTTCGGCTCGGGCGTGATGATGTCGCCCATCACGTTCCAGAGCGCGGCGAGATTCTGGCCGTCGATCTTCTGGTAGAACGCCTCGCGCTCTGGCGTCTTCGCCACGACTTCCATCGCCACCTCCCGTCGTTCTTGCTCGATTGACAGCATACTGCCAATACGGCTAGCGTCAATTCGAGCGCTCGAATAAAGTCGAGGGAGGGTTCCGATGAAGCTGCACGGTTATTTCCGCAGCAGCGCGGCCTACCGGGTCCGAATTGCCCTGAATCTGAAGGGGTTGCGCGCCGAGCATCTGCCGCACCATCTGCGCAAGGGAGAGCAGCGCGATCCTGCTTATCTCGCGCTCAACCCGCAGGGGCTGGTGCCGACCCTGGAAGGCGACGCCGGCGAGCTCATCACCCAGTCGCTCGCCATCATCGAATGGCTGGACGAGATTCATCCCGAGTCGCCGCTGTTGCCGAAGGATGCACTCGCCCGCGCCAAGGTCCGCGCTTTCGCCAATGCGATCGCCTGCGACATCCACCCCGTGCAGAATTTGAAGGTGCTGGCGCGGCTGCGCGATCTGGGCGTGGCCGAAGAGCAGGTGACGGGTTGGGCGGCCTGGGTGAACCGCGAGGGGCTTCTCGCTTGCGAGAAGCTGGTCGCGGCCGAGCCGGGGCCGTTCTGCTTCGGGCCGGCGCCGACCATGGCCGACCTCTGCCTGGTGCCGCAGCTCGCCAATGCGCGGCGCTTCGGCGTCGATGTCAGCGCCTTTCCGCGCCTGTTGCGGGCGGAGGCCGCTGCCAAGGTGCTGCCGGCCTTCGCCGATGCCGCCCCGGACAAGCAACCCGATGCAGAATAGGCGCGACAGCGTCACCATGGACGCGGTCTACACCAAGCCGGGCTATCTGTTTCGGCGGATGCAGCAGATCGCCGTCGCGATATTCGTCGAGGAGTGCAAGGCTTTCGAGCTGACGCCGGTGCAATATGCCGCGCTGGTGGCGATCCACTCCCATCCGGGCATCGATGCGACGCGGCTGTCGGCGGTGATCGCCTTCGACCGCTCCACGCTCGGCAACGTGATCGAGCGGCTGGAAGCAAAGCACCTGATCTCCCGCAAGCCTTCGGCGGAAGACAAGCGGGTCAAGCTGTTGCATCTGACGCGGTCGGGTGCGGCGCTGCTGCGCCACATCATGCCGTCGGTCGACCGAGCGCAGGCGCGCATGCTGCAGCCGCTGAAGCCTGCCGATCGCAAGACGCTGCTCGCGCTGCTGGCGCAGCTCGTCGATCTCAACAACGAGGCCTCGCGCGTGCCGTTGCGTGCCGAGGATGCTTTCGAACATCTCGGGAAGGCGAGCGCATGACGGCGCGGGAGAAACCGATCCTGATCGCCGGCGGCGGCATCGGCGGACTGGCCACGGCGCTCGGGCTGGCGCAAAAGGGGTTTCGCTCGATCCTGCTGGAAAAGGCGTCCGCGCTCGGCGAGATCGGCGCCGGCATCCAGCTCGGGCCCAACGCATTTCATGCCTTCGATTATCTCGGCGTCGGCGAGGCCGCGCGCGGCATGGCCGTCTATATCGACCAGCTTCGGCTGATGGATGCGCTCACCGCGGACGAGATTACGCATGTCAATCTCGGCGATGCCTTCCGCACGCGGTTCGGCAACCCCTACGCGGTCGTGCATCGCGGCGACCTGCATGGCGTATTCCTGAAGGCCTGCCGCGACAGCGCGCTGATCGATCTGCGCGTCTCCAGCGAAGTCGTGAGCTACGAGCAGGATGGCTCGTCCGTGACGGCGACTCTCGCCGGCGGCGAGCGCATCACCGGTTCACTGCTGATCGGCGCCGACGGACTATGGTCGAACGTGCGCAAGCAGGTGACGGCCGATGGCCCGCCGCGCGTCTCCGGTCACACCACCTATCGCTCGGTGATCCCGACCGAGCAGATGCCGGAAGATCTGCGCTGGAACGCGGC
>NZ_JAFAVV010000818.1 GCF_019242285.1 Bradyrhizobium sp. | reverse complement strand
CGCGCCAGGCTGTGCCGGGGGCGCGGCTGGCGGCGGCGTGGTCGCAGCCGGAGGCGGTGGCGCGGTCGGATGAGTCGGCGCAGCCGGGGGCGGCGGCGGAGGCGGGGCCTTCGGCGCAGCTGCGGGCGGGGGCGGCGGAGGAGGAGGTGGTGGCGCGGTCGGCCGCGTGGCTGGCGGAGGAGGCGCGGCAGGCGGAGGCGGCGCCTTCGGTGCAGCGGCCGGCGGCGGCGGAGGTGCCTGGTGTGGCGCAGCAGGCGGTGGTGGAGGTGCCTTGGGGGCCGCAGCCGGAGGTGGCGGCGGAGGCGCTGCCTGATGAGGAGGTGGTGGTGGCGGTGCGGCCGGGTGCGGCGGAGCAGCCGGGGGCGGCCCTCCGGGATGCGGCGTCCCCGCCGGAGGCGGTCCGCCCGGCGGACCCTTCCTGCCGCCTTCCTTTTCCTTTTCTTTTTCGGCCTGCGCCAGAACCTGAGGCGTGGACTGCGCGAATGACGCCGTGCTTGCGAATTGCAGCGCTGCCATCGCGGTCAGAGCAGTCGTGGCGAGCAGCACAAGACGGGTTCTGGTCATGGCGATCTGGTTTCCCGGAAAAGTTTTCGTGACAGGGCCGGCGATCAACAAACAAGCGTTAGGCCGGAATGTGGCGCCTTGGATAGGGTGATTTGCATTTATTTCTCAAGCCGCGGGCAGCGCATTCGCCTTCATTCATGACGCATTCAGGGCCTCTCTTGCGTGCTTTCGAAGCTGTCGGGAGCTAATCGGTGGCGGGATTGGGTGTCGTGGGACCGGACGGCCTGCGCGAGGGCAGCTCCTCCGGCGTCTCGCCCGGGAGCTCCTTGGGGATCGGGGGCTCGTCCGGTTCGTGCACGGGCGGCGGTATCTCCGGGCTGGGATTGCCCGGTGGAATCCCCGGTGGAGGCTCGGTCGGCGTGCCCGGCGTCGCGGGAGGAATCTCAGGCGGCTCGATCGGCATCTACTGCCCGACCTTGCGATCGATGCCTGTGGTCATGTTCAACTCCATCTTTCCCGAGCATAACGGTCCGGCAGAAGCGATGTTCCCGAACGGAGCGGCGCAAGATCATTCGTCCCGCAGCAGCATCGTGTTGCTGCGGGTGCGGCCTTGCTCGACATAGCCGCGCAGCACCATGTCGGCGATGCAGTCCTCCTGCCACGCGTCGCGCGAGAGGTGCTCGATCACCACGCCGCGGGGCCAGAGCGGGGACGGCGCCTCGGCGAAAAAGCCCATGAGCACCCGGTCCTCGAAGCCCTCGACATCGATCTTCAGCGTGTCGACCTTCGTCACGCCGGCGTCATCGAGGATGCGTTGCAGCCGCAGCGAAGGCACCTTGATCGCGCCGGCCGAAGGTGCGGCGGTCACGACATGGCTGGCGCCGAGATTGTCGCCATCTGTCTCGATCAGGAGCTCGCCATCGGAAGGTCCCGCGGCGGCGGCGACCAGCGCGACCTGGTCGAGGCCGGAGGCGGCGCGGTTGAAGGCGAGCCTTGCATGGATGACGGGATGCGGCTCGATGGCGATCACCTTGCCGTTCGCGCCGACATGGCGGGCCAGCACCAGGGCATAGGTGCCGACATTGGCACCGGCATCGACGAACACGCCGCCCGCGGGCGTATGCGCGCGCAGGAAAGCGAGCTCTTCGAGGTTGTAATCGGGATTGAACAACGCGCCGCGTTCGGTCGCGGAGGCCTGATGATGGAAGCGGAACGACGCCCCCTGGTAAGGCACGTCGACCGGCCCCGCGCGCAGCAGGTTCACCAGGCGCGACAGCATCGGACGGAACGCGCCGCGTTTCAGCCGCGAGCGATGCGCAAGTGAGATCACCACGGCCTGCGCCGCGGTCGGCGCGAACGCCCCGAATGGGGCGGGCGAAGCATCGTTGTCGGGTACCAAACGGAAGTCCTCGGGCGAAGCGCGGAAAGGCGCGCATGCATAGCCGGTTTCCGGCGTGACTCCAACGATCGGGGCATTGTTTCAGGACGATCCGTCGGGTCAGGCGGCCTTTGCCTTGGCTGCGGCACTCTTGCGATTGCGCAGGAAGCGGCCGAGCAGGCGTCGTTTTCCCTTCCGCGGGACGAGATCGATGTCGCTCACCAGCTTGGCGCCGCCCTTGCGGCGTTCGAGCGTGATCTTGCGGCTGTGGAACGCCTCGAGCTCGGGCCGATGCGCCACGCTGACGATGGTGGCTTTTGGCAGTTCCTCCGTCACCATGTTCATCATCTTGTCCTGGCTCTTCTCGTCGAGCGCGGAGGTCGCCTCGTCCAGCACGACGATGTCGGGGCTGTGCAACAACAGCCGCGCGAAAGCGAGCCGCTGCTTCTCTCCGCCTGACAGGGTCTGGTCCCAGGGCGAATCTTCCTCGATCTTGTCCTTGAGATGATCGAGCCCGACTTTGTGGAGCGCTTCGCCGATCTCCTTGATGGTCCAATCCTCGGCGGCGCCGGGATAGGCCACCGCGCGTCGCAGCGTGCCGGACGGCACATAGGGCCGTTGCGGCAACATGAACAGCCGGCGGTCCGGGTGGAAATTGACGCTGCCGCCGCCCCATGGCCACAGGCCCGCGATCGCGCGCACCAGCGTGCTCTTGCCGGAGCCGGATTCGCCGGCCACCAGCAGCCGCTCGCCCGGCTCGATCACGACCTCGGTTTCGCCGACCACGGCGGTGCCGTCGTCGAGCGAGACCGAGAGATCGTTGAGGCTGAGCATCGCCTCGCCCTCGGTCTCGCCGCGCTTGATGCGGCCAAAACCCTCGCCGCGCTCGGCGCGCTCCAGGCCGTCCAGCGACATCATCAGCGAGGCGATCCGGCGCGCGCAGGCGTTCCAGTCGGCGAGCGCCGGGTAATTGTCGACCAGCCAGCCGAACGCGCCCTGCACGATGGTGAACGCGCTCGCCGCCTGCATCACCTGGCCGAGCGTCATGCTGCCGTCGAGGAATTTTGGCGCGCAGAGCAGGAGGGGGACGACCGGAGCAATCAGGCTCGAGCCCTGCGACACCAGCGTGGTGCGCATGTGCTGGCCGGCGAGGCGGGCCCATTGCCGCAGCACGTTGCCGAAGGCTTTGTCGATGCCGGCGCGCTCCTCCTCCTCGCCGCCGAGCAGCGCAATGCTTTCGCCGTTCTCGCGCACGCGGGTCAGGGTGTAGCGGAATTCGGCCTCGGCCTGGTTCTTGTCCTCGGAGAACTGCACGAAGCGGCGGCCGATCGCCGTGATCGAGCCCGACGCGATCAGGGCGTAGAGCACGGCGGCGATGACGAGGAAGCCCGGGATCGTGAAGGTCGAGCCGCCCAGCGTCAGCGTGAGCGCGCCGCCGATGGTCCACAGCACCACGATGAAGGTGGTCGCCGACAGGAACGCCGCGGTGATCCCGGCGGTGAAGTCGATCGGCGAGGCGGTCGCCACCCGCAGGTCCTCGGCGATGCGGTATTCGGGATTCTTGTGATCGCCGCCGACCAGGTTGAGCTGGTAGTAGCGGCCGTTCGCGAGCCAGCGCGAGATCACGGCGGTGGTGAGCCAGGCGCGCCAGCGGCGCTGGATGCCCATGCGCGCGAACACCTGGGCGACGCCGAGCGCGACGCTGCCGATCGCGAGCGGGAAGAATGTCGCGGTGAGATGGAAGACGGTGGCCTGATCGCGCTTCTCGATGGCGTCGAAGATGGTGCGATTCCAGACATTGATGCCGTACTGGAAGCCGACATTGGCGACGATCAGGAGAAGCAGCCCGATCGTGAACACCCAGGCGAGCCTGTCGCCCTTGCGCCCCCAATAGCCGCGTGCGGACAGCCAGAAGCGCGTGAGCAGATAGCTCCTGCGTGCCTCCTCGGCCTCTTCCGGCGAAAGCTCGGGATCGGGCTCGACGATCTCCGGCGGCGGCGGCTCGACCTCGTCACCGTCTTCGGCGACGACTTCGACGATCGGCGGCTTTTCGTCCTGTGATTTCTTGTCATCCAACGACCGCGGCGCGCCTGCTTTCTTCGGCTCGTGCGGCGCGGATTTTTCGCGAGATTTCGGCGTGCTGGAGGCCCCGGACATGATCCGACAACGCCAGCCAAATCAGAAGGTTCCGTGACCGGTTCCGGTGAATGGCTCAGGCGGCAAACACGTGAAATCCGGCGCGCGGAAACTGCACCACCACCTCGCGCGCGCGAGGATCATGCCGGCGGATCGCAATGTGCTGCGGCGACAATGCGACGATCTCGCCGGCCACGCGGACCTTGCCATAGTCGTCCGGCACCACTTCGACCCTGTCGCCGGGCTTGCGGCCATTGGGGTCGCCGGGATCGTGCTGCTCGACGGTCTCGGGGGTTGCGCGGGTGGCGATCTCGAGTGCTTCCGCCGACGTCATTTCCTGCCGCGTGCCGTGGCCGACCGCGCGCAGCCGTCCGGCCCACGCCCGCGCATGGTCGAACTCGCCGAGCATTTCGTCGACGTTCTCAAGGTTGGAGCGCACGTACCACAGGTTCATATAGGCATTGATGTCGCACAGGCTCGGGGTATCGCCGGCGATCCATTCCCGCTCATCGGCGAGCTGCGCATCGATCCATTGCAGGTGCGCGCGGAACTGGTCGCGCATCTGCGGGATCGCGTCCTTCATCGCCGCCACATCGAACTTGGCGCCGCGCAGTTTCTCGCGGTCGGCGATGAACTCGGCCGGAACCCTGTCGGCGTTGGTGCCGAACACCAGGTTCACCGTGTTCTGGAAGAACGAGCGGTCGGTCCACATCGCGCTGCCCCAGGCGAGGCCTTGGTAGCCCTTCGGCAACAGCATCGGCTCGGGAAAACGCCGCTCCAGTTCGCGCATGATGCATTGCGTGTCGCAATAGATGTCGGCGCCGATCTGCAGCACCGGGGTGCGGCGATAGCCGCCGGTCAGCGGCATCAGGTCGGGCCGCGGCATGATGCGCGAGATCCGCACCGAGCTCCAGGCGAGCTTCTTCAGGCCGAAGATCAGCCGGATCTTTTCCGAAAACGGCGACTCATCGAAATGGTGCAGGATGATCGGCGAGGCGGGCATGGCGGCCTCACACCTGCCGCTCGACCAGCTTCAGCTTGAGCTCGGCGATCGCTTCCGACGGGTTGAGGCCCTTCGGGCAGGCCTTGGCGCAGTTCATGATGGTGTGGCAGCGATAGAGCCGGAACGGGTCCTCGAGATTGTCGAGCCGCTCGCCGGTCGCCTCATCGCGGGAATCGGTGACCCAGCGCGTCGCCTGCAGCAGCGCCGCGGGGCCCAGGAAGCGCTCGCTGTTCCACCAATAGCTCGGACAGGAGGTCGAGCAGCAGGCGCACAGAATGCACTCGTAGAGGCCGTCGAGCTTCTCGCGGTCGGCGTGGCTCTGCTTCCATTCCTTCTGCGGCGTCGGCGAGCTCGTCTTCAGCCACGGCTCGATCGAGGCATATTGCGCGTAGAAATTGGTGAGGTCCGGCACCAGGTCCTTGATGACCGGCTGATGCGGCAGCGGGTTGATCTTCACCGCGCCGTCCTTCACGTCATGCATCGACTTGGTGCAGGCCAATGTGTTCTGGCCGTCGATGTTCATCGCGCAGGAGCCGCATACGCCCTCGCGGCAGGAGCGGCGGAAGGTCAGCGTCGGGTCGATGTTGTTCTTGATCCAGATCAGGCCGTCCAGCACCATCGGCCCGCAATCATGGGTGTCGACATAATAGGTGTCGACGCTCGGATTCTTGCCGTCGTCGGGATTCCAGCGATAGACCTTGAACTCGCGGGTCGCGGTGGCGTCGGCCGGCTTCGGCCAGGTCTTGCCGCCGCTGATCCTCGAATTCTTCGGTAACACGAAATCAGCCATCTGCTCTGTCCCTGCCGCGCGTTTAATACACCCGCGCCTTGGGCGGGATGTACTGCACGTCGTTGGTCATGGTGTAGTTGTGCACCGGGCGGTAGTCGATCGTGCTGTTGCCGTTCTCGTCGATCCACGCCAGCGTGTGCTTCATCCAGTTCTTGTCGTCGCGCTCGGCGAAATCCTCGCGCGCATGCGCGCCGCGGCTTTCGGTGCGGTTGGCGGCGGAGTCCATGGTCACCACCGCCTGGACGATCAGGTTGTCGAATTCCAGCGTCTCGATCAGGTCGGAATTCCACACCAGCGAGCGGTCAGCGACTGAGATGTCCTTGATGCCGCCGTGCACCTTGTGGATCAGGTTCTGGCCCTCGTGCAGCACCTCGCCGGTGCGGAACACCGCGCAATTGTTCTGCATCACGTGCTGCATGCTGGCGCGCAACTTCGCGGTCGGCGTGCCGCCCTTGGCATGGCGGTACTGGTCGAGCCGGCCGAGCGCCCGGTCCGTGGAGTCCTTCGGCAGCTCCGGCTGCTTGCCGTCGGCGGTGAGCTTCTCGCCGAGCCTGAGCGCGGCGGCGCGGCCAAACACCACGAGGTCGATCAGAGAATTGGAGCCGAGCCGGTTGGCGCCGTGCACCGAGACGCAGGCGGCCTCGCCGATCGCCATCAGGCCGGGGACGACGAAGTTTTCGTCGCCGTTCTTCTTGGTCAGCACCTCGGCGTGGAAATTGGTGGGAATGCCGCCCATGTTGTAGTGCACCGTCGGCACGATCGGGATCGGCTCGCGGGTGACGTCGACATTGGCGAAGATGCGCGCGGATTCGGAGATGCCGGGCAGCCGCTCAGCCAGCACTTTGGGATCGAGATGGTCGAGATGCAGGAAGATGTGGTCCTTCTTCTTGCCGACGCCGCGGCCCTCGCGGATCTCGATGGTCATGGCGCGCGACACCACGTCGCGCGAGGCGAGGTCCTTGGCTGACGGGGCATAACGCTCCATGAAGCGCTCGCCTTCGGAATTGACGAGATAGCCGCCTTCGCCGCGCGCACCCTCGGTGACGAGGCAGCCCGAGCCGTAGATGCCGGTCGGATGGAACTGGACGAACTCCATGTCCTGCAGCGGCAGGCCGGCGCGCAGCGCCATGGCGCCGCCGTCGCCGGTGCAGGTGTGCGCCGAGGTGCAGGAGGCATAGGCGCGGCCATAGCCGCCGGTCGCCAGGATGGTGGTCTGCGCCCGGAAGCGGTGCAGCGTGCCGTCGTCGAGTTTCAGTGCGATGACGCCGCGGCAGGTGCCCTGGTCGTCCATGATCAGGTCGATGGCGAAGAATTCGATGTAGAATTCCGCCGAGTGCCGCAGCGCCTGGCCATACATCGTGTGCAGCATGGCATGGCCGGTGCGGTCGGCCGCGGCGCAGGTGCGCTGGGCCTGCGCCTTGCCATAGTCGGTGGTCATGCCGCCGAACGGACGCTGGTAGATCTTGCCGTCTTCGGTGCGCGAGAACGGCACGCCCCAGTGCTCGAGTTCGTAGACCGCTTCGGGCGCGTTGCGCACCATGTATTCGATCGCGTCCTGGTCGCCGAGCCAGTCCGACCCCTTGACGGTGTCGTACATGTGCCAGCGCCAGTCGTCC
>NZ_JAFAVV010000735.1 GCF_019242285.1 Bradyrhizobium sp. | reverse complement strand
ACTAAGCGCCGTCTTGCACGGAAAGCTTGCCAAGCAAAAGCAGAAGCGTGCCCACCATTCAGAGCAGTGCTATTGAAATAATGGTGGGCACGGCGCTTCGCGCCCTAGCCACCCTACGGCCCCGACCGGGATGTACACAGCTTGCTCCACCGTCATTGCGAGCGAAGCGAAGCAATCCACGCCTCAGCTCGGGGATAGATGGATTGCTTCCTCGCTGCGTTCCTCGCAATGACGATCCTTCTGCACCAGCGGATACGGCTCAGGCCGCCGCCGTCTCGGACAACAGCTCGGCGCGCGCGAAGCGCTCGGTGATGTCGAACACGGCCTGGATGATTTCGATCGCCTTCTGCACGTCGCCCGTCGTCATGGTCTCGGTGCCGGATTCGAGGCTGCGGCCCAGTTCCGACAGTTTCAGGAAACCGAAGGTTGCCGACGAGCTCTTGAGCGAGTGCGCCTCGGTCTTGATGTGCGCCCGCTGCGAGTCCGAGGACAATGCGCTCACCTTGAGCTGGGTATCGTCGAGGAACGCGCGCAGCACGTCGGCGGCCTCCTCGTCGCCGACGTCCTCGCAGAGCTGCAGATAGGCAGCCTTGTTGCAGATCGGATTCTCGCTCATGCGATCAGCCTTGGCGGTTGGGGAGCCTCGCGCGAGCGCAGCAGTGCCGCGCCCAGCCGTTCCCGGTTGACAGGTTTGGTGACGAAGTCGTTCATGCCCGCGCTCAGGCAGGCGATCGCGTCCTGCTGGGTCGCATTGGCGGTCAGGGCGATGATGTAGACGTCGCAGGCCGGCGGCGGCAGTTGTCGGATCGTGCGGGAGGCGGTCAAGCCGTCCATCTCCGGCATCATCATGTCCATCAACACGAGATCGTAGGGCTGCTTCTGCACCGCGGCGACCGCCTGCACGCCGTTCTCGACCAAGTCCGGCCTGAAGCCGAGCTTCTCCAGGAGCTTCTTGATCACGAACTGGTTGGTCGGGTTGTCCTCGGCAACCAGGATTCTCATCGCGCCAGCATCATTGGCAGTCGGCACGATCGATGCGTCGTGCGTCTCGACCTGTGCGACGGCCTCAGGCTCCTCCTGCGGCCGCACCTGTACCGAGAACGTGAAGGTCGAACCTTTGCCGAGCGTGCTCGCGACCGAGATCGTTCCGCCCATGCATGCCACGAGGCGCTTGCAGATGGCGAGCCCGAGGCCGGTGCCGCCGAAGCGGCGCGAGATCGAGCTGTCGACCTGCGAGAATTCGCGGAACAGCAGGCCGACGGCATCCTGCGGGATGCCGACACCGGTGTCCGTCACCGTGAAGACCAGCCGGGTGAGCGCCTCGCCCGCGGTCTCCGCCTTGATGCCGACCTCGACGCCGCCGGTCTCGGTGAATTTGATGGCGTTGCCGACGAGGTTGAACAGGACCTGGCGGATGCGGGCCGGATCGCCGACCGCACGCTTGGGCACGTCGGCGGCGATCGCCGCGGTCAGCGCCAATCCCTTGGCGCGGGCGCGCGACATCAACAGGGCGATCGTCGCCTGGACCGTGCGATGCACCTCGAACTCGACGTGCTCGATCTCCAGCCGGTCGGCGTCGAGCTTGGACAGATCGAGCACGTCATTGAGGATCTGCAGGAGATAGTCTGCGGATTCCCGCAACGTAGCGGCGATCTTCTTCTGCTCCGGCGGCAGGTCGCCGGCGACCAGGAGATCCGCGAGGCCGATGACGCCGTTCATCGGTGTCCGGATCTCGTGGCTCATCATCGCCAGGAATTCGCTTCGCGCGCGCCTGCCAGCTTCCGCCGCGTCGCGCGATCTGGCGAGGCCCGCCTGATAGCGCATCATCAGGACGGTCACGACGACGATGCCGAGGCTGAGCAGCACGGCGGCGAGGATGTTCTGGTCGCGGTCATGCGCGTAGTCGGCGAACACATCCTCGGTGGCGAGACCGACGATGACGCCCAGCGGATAGTCCCGCAGCTTTCGATAGGACAGGATGCGCTCGACGCCGTCGCTCCGGCTCCGCACGGTGACGTGGCCGCTGCCCTGCCGCGCGAGGTCAGCGATGACGGTTTCGGACATGGAGGTGCCCACGGCCGCGGCGGAAGAACCGCCGCCGCCGGCGCGGATGATGCCATCGAGGCCGACCAGGGTGACGGTGCCCTTCTTGCCGACGTCGACCGACTCATAGAATCGCGAAAGGTATTCCGGATCGAGCGACCCCACGACGACGCCCGCGAACTTGCCGTCCATGCCGATGATACGCCGCGTTAACTGAATCGACCATTTCTTCGACGCCCGGCCGAACACGGGCTTGCTGATGAACAGGAAGTCCTCGGTGCTGTCAGCATGAACGCGGAAGTGCTCGCGATCGTGCAGGTCGATCCGGCTCGTCTGGTCGAGACTGCTGGTCAGCATGATCCCGTCCTTGTCGATGACCACGACCTGGAACGAGAAGTCGGTCGGGAACTGGCTGTTCTTCGCCCACAACGACATGTCGAAGTGCTGTGGATCCCTGGCGTAGGAATCGCGCACGTAGAGCAGCGTCTGGTCCGCGGCGCGGATCGCGCGGACGATGCTTTCCTCGAAGGCGCGCGCGAAATTCGAGCCGTCATGCAGCGCGTCGCGCCCGGTCCTGGAGCGTTCTTCCGTGACGCTGTAGAGCACGCCCGCCCAGACGAGCCCGATCGCGCCGATGCCGCTCAGCGCGACGCCGTAGCGGCCGACCCGGCGCGCTAGCTTGTCCAGGCCTCTCGACAGGCTCGCCAGGGCGCGCTGAACATGTGACTTCAAGCGAGTCATTTTCTCTCCCCTGCATGCGGCAGATACCGAACACAGGTGCACATCGGGTAAAGCCCGCACCCGCCGACCGCGAATAGCGGCGATGGACGGTACCGACCTACGCCTGCCGCCGCAGAATTACGGAAACGACCGGGTGCGACGGCGAAGCACGCGGCCTGTGCAGCGGCACAACTCCGCCCCGAACCACCATGTGCAATGCAACCAACCAGTTGGTTCCACAGCCCGGAAGTTTACGGACTTGACCGAGTCGGCAAACAGGTAGACGTCCTTGCAACCCAGAGCGCGCAACGCCTCGAATGACTACCGCGGAGCGAGGCGTGTGTTGCTCCGGCATCAGCCTCGCAAGACTCCCGTCCCAAAATCGGACGCATGCGATTCATCTAGTGGTCCGATTGCAACATCATCTTCGATTTCGACACGGGCCTTTGCAAAGGTCGGAATCAGACGACCACGAGCCGCCGATTGATGGTAGTTAAACACTCGAATTGACATTGCGCCCGGCATCAAAGGCCTTGTTGCACTGCCAAATCCGATAATTCCAGAAGAGAACGAATTGGGAGTCGCTCATGAGCAAGAATGCCAATCGTCGGCCGCGCCAGCGCACGACGGCCGATAGCGTCTACGGCGCGGCGCTGCAGCTCGCCGCGTTTCGCGGCCACACCGAGCGCGTCATGGAGCTGATCACGGCCGGCGCCGATGTCGGCGCGACCGATAGCGACGGCGACACGCCGCTGATGCTCGCGGCCGCGCACGGCCACACCAACATCGTCTCGATCCTGCTGCGCAACGGTGCCGATTCGAATGCGAGCAACGACCGCGGCGAGACGGCGCTGCACCAGGCCGCCTATGGCGGCCATGTCGAAGCGGTCAAGGCGTTGCTGGCCGGCGCGGCCCGCGTCAATGCCCGCGACTTCGGCGGCTCGACGCCGCTGATCTGTGCCGCCTTCCGCGGTCACGCCGACGTCGCCGCCGCGCTGCTCGCATCGGGGGCCGACGTCAGGATCAGGAATCATTGCGGTCACGGAGCGCTCGATCTGGCCGCACATAACGGTCTCGACCTGAGCGGCAAGCTGTTGCGGTTCGAGCAGCGCGGCTGATCAGCCGGCGGCCGCGCCCGACGTGCCGGCTTCCCCCCGCGGCGCAGAGGCTGCTCGCGGCGGCCGGACCACGGTCACGGTGCAGGGCGCCTCCGCGGCGACCTTCGCCGAGACGCTGCCGAGCAGCGAGCGCAGCATCGAATCCGCCCGCGCGCCGATGATGATATGGTCGACGCGGTTGGCGTTCGCGAATTCCAGGATCGCGGACGCCTCATCGACCGCTTCGAGCACGTGAACCGTCAGCCTGCCTTCGTCGAGCGCGAGTGGCGAGGCCCAGTGCCGCAGCGCCACCAGACGGTCGACGTGCTTGTTGTGGCCGGCCTCGTCGAGCGTCCGGTCGATGGTGAGCCGGCCGAGCTTCAGGACGTTGACGCAGGCGAGCCGCGCGGACGGCAGCGTCGCCAGCATCCGCCCTGCGGTGAGGCGCAATGCGGCATTCAATTCCTCCGAACCTTCGGCCGTGTCGATCGCGACTGCCACGATCGGGCTCGCGGCGAGCTGGGCTGCGATGTCGGACTTGGCCCGCGGCAGGGTCAGCTCCGGGTTGAAGCGCCGCCGCCATGCCGTCGAGAGCGGATCGCGCCTCAACCGCTCCGATCGCGCGGTCAGCCTGACCTCGTCCGGATGGGAGAGATCGAAAGCGAGCTGCGAAGCCGTGGGATAGCGCCAGACCGGCTGGATCTCCAGGCAGCGCAGCACGATCTCCTGCAGCCACGGCGGATAGTCGGCCTTGAGCTTTCGCGGCGGCTGCGGGTCGCGCCACAGCCGCCGGCGCATGCCGCGCAGCGTCTCGGTCTCGCCGAACGGCCGCTCGCCCGTGGTGAAGAAATAGAGCAGGACGCCGAGCGCGAACAGATCGCTGCGCGGGTCGTCGCGCACCCCGAGCAGCCGCTCCGGCGCCATGTAGGGCGCGGTGCCGTAGGGCAGGCGGAATTCCTCCTGCAACAGATCGGGCAGGTGATTGTGGTGCGACAGGCCGAAATCGATCAGCACCGCCTCACCGCTCGCACGGAACATGATGCTCGACGGCTTGATGTCGTGATGGACGACGTTCTGCCGGTGCAGGTCGGCGAGCGCGGTCGCGATGCCGGCCGCGAGCGCCCTCGCCTCCTCGTAAGCGAGCGGCAGCGCCGGCAATCGCTTGTAGAGCGTCTCGCCCGCGATGCGCTCCATCACCACATAGGCCTGCTGGGCGAAATCGCCGGTGCCGAAACAGGCCGGCACATGCACGCCGTTGAGCCGCGGCAGGATCTGCTGCTCCATCTCGAAGGAGACGATCGCGGCCGGGTCCTCGCCCTCGGCGACGCGCGGCACCTTCATCAGCAGCGGCACGGTGATGTCCGGCCGGGTCACGCTCCACAGCGTCGCCATGCCGCCGCGATGCACGCATTCGCCGATGGTGAAGCCGTCGATCTCGGCGCCGGGCTGGAGCTTGAACGGCGCCATGGCGCTATCTTCCGCGCGACAGCCGGTCGGCGAGCCAGGACGGCAGGCCGTTGTCGCGGATCGCCTGCGCCGCGGCCTCGACGTCGTAGGGCACGCGGCAATAGGTGATCTCGCGCGAGGCCGTGTCGTAGGTGACGAAAGAGGCCGCCGGATCGCCGTCGCGCGGCTGGCCCACCGAGCCCACGACCGCGAGCCATTGCCGCCCCTTCAACAGCGGCACGCCGGCGCCGGAGGTCGGCACGAAACTCGTCATCTTGGCGGTGATCGACATCGAGTAGAGCGCGGGCCTGTGGATGTGGCCGCAAAAGGTGACCTGCGCCGATGTCGCGATCATGCTGCGGGCCGCGTCCGAGCTCGATTGCACGTAGCGCCAGCGCGGCGGACTGGAGGCCTCCGCATGCACATAGAGCCGGTCCTCGTCCGTCAGCTCCAGCGGCAGTCCGGCCAGAAAGCGCCGCTGCGCGACGGAAAGCCGGCCGCGTGTCCATTCGATCGCCGCCTGCGCCTCCGCGTTCATGCTTTCGCTCGATGTGGCGATGGCATTGTCGTGGTTGCCGCGCACCGCCATCGCGCCGCCTTCGACCAGTTCCATGACGGTATCGACCGTCCATTCCGGATCGGCGCCGTAGCCGACGCAGTCGCCGAGACAGATGAGACGCTGCGCGCCCTTCGCGCGCGCCGCATCCAGGCATGCGGCGAACGCCTGCCGGTTGGCATGAATATCCGCAAAGACAGCCAGCAGCACGCGTTCCTCCACCCTCATGCTAGGGCCCGCATGGTCGCGAGATTTTGAGGGATATCAAGACAGCATGCGCCAGCGCCTGCCCTGCCCGCAAGGCAGCCCAAGGCAGCCCAAGGCAGCCCAAGGCCGCCCAAGGCCGCCCAAGGCCGCCTATGGCTCCTCCGCGTCCTTCGGCGGCATGCGCGGCGGCAGCAGCGGCGTGAAGGAAAGGCCATAGCCGGCCTCGGGGCCGGCCTGGAACGTTCCCGTCGAAGGGTCGCCGCCCGAAGTCTC
Source organism: Bradyrhizobium sp. (assembly GCF_019242285.1). Taxonomy (GTDB): domain Bacteria; phylum Pseudomonadota; class Alphaproteobacteria; order Rhizobiales; family Xanthobacteraceae; genus Bradyrhizobium. The sequence goes on along the minus strand of NZ_JAFAVV010000735.1, from coordinate 4,222 downwards.
GAGAATCGTCTTGGGCAGGATGTATTCGCGCGCGGCATCGATCAGGCCGCCCTCGCCGGTGCCGAAATCCGCGGCGCGGCCGCCCTGCTGCGGATGGCCGGCGGCGATCTGGTCGGAGGCATGCTGGGTGATCCCGGCGAGCCTGTCGCTGTAGGGCACACGAAAGGCCCTGGGGACGCCGCTTGGCCGGTTGTCCTCTCCCAGCGCCTCGACCCAGAGATAGATCGCGCCCGGCTCTCCCTCCAGCGAATGCGGCTCCACGATCCGCGCCTGCAACAGTTTGAAGCTCCCCGGCAGGCGGTCGACGCTCGCCCAGCCGAGCAGGCCGCGCGTCGCGTTGAAGCTCACGATGTAGAACGCGCTCGTGACGACCACCGCCAGCGCCTTCGCCGGCCAAGGCAGCCGGGCATAGGCGAGCACGACCAGCAGCAGTGCGCCGATGAGTGCGTAAGCGACCGACAGCGCGATGATCACCGATTGCAGGCTGCTCATCGCGACATCCTGACGCCGGTTTTCGGATCGAGATCGGCGCCGTTGGCGCGGACGTTGCGGAACGTCTCCAGGAGCGATTTCGGCCGCCGCTGCACGTCGACCACCTTGCCCTCCGCATCGAGCCAGAACCGCAGCGCCGTCTTCTCGTCGCCGGTGTGGTCGACCGTCACCCTGTCGTCGAACACCACCTGCGCGGTGGGATTGAGCTTCTGCACCTTCACGGTCGCGTCGACCGGCGCCCGCGTCGTCGCCTGGAAATGCGAGACGTTGACGGTGTATTCGCCGGCGACGATGCCGCGCACGGTCACGATCTCCTCGCGGATCGGCGACGGAATCTTGCGGCCGTTGACCAGGATGAAATCGTTGGCGCCGCCGCGGTCGTCGCGGTCGAGGGTGAGGAAGCCGGCCTCGCGATGGCGGTACCAGGCGATGTTGCCGATCGGGTCCTGCACGAACAGGTCGAGATCGTCGGGGTGGTTGTCGGGCCAGTCCATGGTGATGATGAACTCGGCCTTGGAATCGACCTTGCCCTCCTTGTTGTCGGGCGAGATCGCGAGCAGCGCGAGGAAGAACAGGAAGGCGACCACCTGCAGCGCCTTGAACAGCATCACGCTGAAGGGATCGAACGGCTCCTCGCGCGGATAGAGCCCGAAATCATCCATGATGCGCCCGCTCCAGCGCCGGCGTGACGCGCGTCTCGGTCAGCGTGACGGCGTCGGAGAACACGAGCTGCGTCGCCGCGTCCAGCATGTAATACTGGATGCGGACCAGGATCGAGCCGACCAGGCCGGCGAGCGTCGTGTACATCGCGACCGCCATGCCGTCGCTCATCAATCCCATCGAGGAGCGCATCGCGACCTTGTCGGCGGCATCGAGCCCCGCGATCGGCGCCAGCATGATGATGAAGCCGATGATGGTGCCGAGCAGGCCGAGCTTCATCAGCGTGTCGGACGAGAATGCGCCGAACCCGTTGGAGCCGCGCAGGCGGTCGGCGAGCGTACGGAGCAGCAGCGTCTGGTCGAGCCGGCCCTCGCCTTGCGTCGTGGCCTTGGTGATCAGGCTCTTGATGTGATCGGCCACGAGCCCCGGCGGCAACAGCCGCGCGTCCGCATCGAGCGCCCCGGGTCCGTCGGGCGCCGACAGGATGGCGCGGCAGCGCCGTGCCGCCTCACCCTCCCGCGTGATCGCGCGGGTGCGCCAGAAGCAGTGGACGCAGGTGACGACATAGAGCGCGACGATAACGCTCGAGATATAGGTGCGGTCGGAACGCACCATCAGGCCGATCAGGCCGTAGCGCCACAGCAATACGCCGGCGAAGATCGAGAGCCCGGTGAAGATCATCCAGAGCAGCAGCACGCTGCGCTCGCGGCTCTCCGCCGAGGGCGCAATGCCGGCGCCATTCATGGAACTGGTCAGGCTCATCTCGCTTGGCTCCCGCGCGTCCCCGTTTGGCATGTTAGGTGAGCCGGCGGCGGCCGTCCAAAGCGATCTGCCTGCGAACAATCGGGAAATTTGCCCGAGCCTGCTGCGCCGCGTGCCATGCGCAGATCACAGGCTTGGCACTCATTCTGGCGATTGTTACTGTGCCTCAAAATCAGGGAGGTGTCGGCATGCGCCTCGTGCTTCAGCTCATCGCCCGGCTGCTCGTCATCGTGGCCCTGTGCCTTGGCGCCGCGACGCTGTGGGCGACGATCGACGCCTATCGCAGCGTCGATCGGGCGACGGCGGCCTCCGCCGAGCGCGTCTCGCAAGCGTTGCAGGCCCTGTACTGGCGGGAGTTGCTGTTGCGCGGCAACAGGGCGCGCGAGCACCTCGTGCCGGCGGGCGACTGGCGCACGCTGGAAACCTCGAAACTGATCGCGCCCGGCGTCTGCATCCGCTTCGAGCCTGCGATCGGCGTCGAGCGGCCGCTGTGCGGCCAGAGCGCCGGACTCGGCAGGACGCCGCCAACCTGGTTTGCCGCCATCGTGCCATGGCTGTTCGGCAACCACGCCACGGTCGCGGAGCCGATCAGCGCGCGCTTTGCCGGCGCCGGCACGGTATCGGCCGTCCCGGACAGCGACGCCGCGCTCCGGCTCGCCTGGGAGCACGTCCTCGATGTCATCGACGTCGCCTGGCTGATGGCGCTCGCGATCGGCCTGCTGGCGTCGCTGGCGATCGCCCATACCCTGGCACCCGCGCACGCGATCGTGGCGGCGCTGCGCGGCATGGCCAATGGTGAGTATCGCAAGAAACTGCCGCGCTTCCGCTCCATGGAGCTTGCGATGATCGGACAAGCCGTCACCGATCTCGGCGAGCGGCTCGCGGACGCGACGGAACAGCGTGCCGTGTTGACCCGGCGGCTCCTGGAGGTACGCGAGGACGAGCGGCGCGCGCTGGCGCGCGAGTTGCACGACGAGTTCGGCCAGAACCTGTCCGCCATCCTGGCCTTCGCCAGCACGATCGAGGTGACGAGCGACGATCGTCCGGAGAGCGCGCAGGACGCGCGCATGATCACGCAGGCCACGCTGCGGATCATGGCCTGCCTGCGCGACACCTTGAACCGGCTGCGCCATCCGGCGGCCGAGGAGCTTGGGCTCGAGGCGAGCCTCGTCGACCTCATCGAGAGCTGGCGCTCGCCGCATGCGGCGCGGCCCATGGTGCAGCTCGATGTGCGCGGCGACCTCACCGACGTACGCGGCACCGTTGCCGCGACCGCCTATCGCGTCGCGCAGGAATGCCTGACCAACTGCCTGCGCCACTCGAGCGCGCGCGAGATCGTGCTCAGGATCGAGCGGCGCAGCGGCAGCGAGAACGCGCTGGTCATCCGCGTCGAGGACGACGGCGGCGGCGACGCCGCGAAGGTCGCGCAATCCGCGGGCTTCGGCCTTACCGGCGTCCGCGAACGCGTCGCCGCGCTTGGCGGCTCGCTCTCGATCGCGCACGCCTCCGGTGGCCTCAGCGTCGCCGCGACGATCCCGCTCGCCGCATGACCGGTCGGGCCGCAGCGACGATCTCGATCCTGCTGGTCGACGATCATCCGATTGTCCGGCAGGGCTATCGGCGCGTGCTGGAGCATCAGGGCGATTTCCGCGTGGTCGCCGAGGCGGACGGTGCCGCCGTCGCCTATGCCGCGTTCAAGAGCCACACGCCTGATGTCGTGGTGCTGGACATTTCGATGCCGGGCGCAAGCGGGCTGGAGGCGATCCGCAAGCTGCGCACGCGCAGCGACGACGTCCGCATTCTGGTCTTCTCCATGCATGGCGAAGCGCCGCTGGTGAAGGCGGCCTTTGCCGCCGGCGCCAATGGCTATGTCACCAAGAGCTCCGAGCCGACGGCGCTGATCCGGGCGATCCGCGCCGTGACGCGCGGCGAGCGCGCGCTCAGCGACGACATCGCCCACGCGCTTGCCGCCGACAGCCTCGACCCGCAGCGCTCGAAGCTCGATTTGCTCGGCGAGCGCGAGATCGAAATCCTGCGGCAGATCGCCGCCGGCGCAACCAAGGAGGAAATCGCGGCTCACCTCAATCTCTCGACCAAGACGGTGCAGAACTATCATTACCTGGTAAAAGCCAAGACCGGGCTGCGCACCGACGCCCAACTGGTCCGCCTCGCCGCCGAATGCGGCCTGACCGATCCGCCCCCGCCGCCGCGCTGAGCCGCCCCGCCACGGAACACGGTGTAGGCCTCTCGCATTTGGGCACGGTGATGGTTTCACCTCCCCCTGAAAGGGGGAGGTCGGATCGCATCG
>NZ_JAFAVV010000611.1 GCF_019242285.1 Bradyrhizobium sp. | reverse complement strand
CCCGTATGCTTGGCGAAACCGGAAGCCATGAAGGCTGCTGCCTCCTCGTGGCGCACGCCGATATATTTGATACGGTCAGCGCGCTTCCGCAGCGCTTCAATGATGGAATTGATGCCGTCGCCAACGATACCGAAGGCATGCGTCGCCCCCCAGGCGATCAGGATCTCAACCAAGATGTCGGCGGTGTTTTGGTCGTCCCCGAACTCGGGCATCGGCTGCGGTGTTATCGAGGAGGCGGTTTCCGCAGGCTGTGTGGCCGCGCTGGTCCGCGCGGGTGTCCCGGCAACCGCCAGCCCTGCAGCCGCGACCGAAATGAAGTCTCGCCGATCAAGACCTCTGGATTTTGCCATCTGGTAGCTCCTCGAACAGAGCCCGCCCTTCGACGACAAAAAACCCGCTTCGGTCACACAAGTTGCTATTGGCCATTCTATTTTGTCTCATAAACACCTTCGCATCCTTGCCGCTGCGGGCAGCGAGCGCTTGTACCCAACCAGCGCCGAGGCGGCAGGCAAATCGTACTCTCCTGTTGCGAATCCGATCGGCGGTTAGGAACGGTCCGGCAGCCAGATTAGAAGTCGCGCGCCATGCCCCCGTTGAGGAACAATCCGTGAACTCCAATGTTGTGGTTTCGACGGGACGGACCCTGAGCGACAAACGGACTCCGGCCATTTAGAAAGACCCACACGATCAGGTGTCTGAGGACGGCACCGATGGTTAATCGGTCATGTTCTTGGAGACCATACGCAGCGAGTTTGGTCAGGGAATCCTCGGTCTGAGCGAGGTGATCAGTAGGCCCAAACGGCTTAGCCCTCCGCGAATACGTTTCCGGTTGCACCACGTAGACAGGCGGCGGTCGGAAGATGTCGATTCGCCTGGAAAAACCGGACCCCAACGGGCATTTGGTTGCTTGGCAGATTTCAACCCCGCGAGACATTCCCATGCCCAATTTCTTCAATCTCCCGTCCTTTACCGACGATGGCGACGTTCATGCCGTCGTCGAAACGCCGCGCGGCAGCCGCGCAAAATTTGCCTACGATCCCAAGCTTGAGACCTTCGCCCTCAGCAAGTCGCTGCTGACCGGCCTGACCTATCCCCACGATTGGGGTTTCGTGCCTTCGACGAAGGCCGACGATGGCGACCCGCTCGACATCATGGTGATCCACGACGCTGCGACCTTTCCTGGCATGGTCATCACCTGCCGCGTTATTGGCATCCTGCAGATCGAGCAGAAGAGCAAAAAGAAGTCAGAGCGCAACGACCGCCTGTTCGCTGTGCCGCGGCGCTCGCATTCCGAGCGGTCGCTAAAGGATGTCGCGGATCTCTCCAAACCGATCCGGGAAGAGCTTGAGAAGTTCTTTATCGCGACCGACGAGCTTGAGGACAAAAAGCTCAACATCCTCGGCTGGAAAGGGCCCAAGGTAGCTCTTGATGCCATCAAGGACGCTGGCAAGTCGTTCGCCAAGGAAGACGAGGAATAATCAGGCGGCTTTCGCGCGCTGCTTCTTCGCCGCGGCGCGCTCGGCTTCTTTCACAAGACGGCCGCGCAAAAGCGCAAGGACGGCTGCTTCCTCCGGCTCGAGGCTCTCAACGGCCCTCTCAAGGCAATCGAGGGCGAATGCGTTCTGTTCACGGCTGAACACATCGTGTCACGCCTCCCCGGTTCGGCTCCCGGCGCTTTGGCGGGTTCGCCGTGGGTCGAGGTCCCTGGGACTCACCGCTATGTTGATCGTCACTATTGTTGTAACAAACAACAATATGCCGTCTTGCCACGGTTTGCGAACCAATAAGAAGGAGGGAATAGACGGGAGAATCGACGTGTCGAACCGGTCAGCCCAAGCCCCGGCGCAGCTGCAGCCGTCGCGAAAGGCGAAGGGCAAGGGAAAGCCCAGGTCCGAGGCGGCTGTCATTGATATCGACCTGGATGGTCTTGCGGGCCAGCTGGGCTATGCGGTGCGGCGCTTTCAGCTCTGGGTTTTCCAGGACTTCATCAAGACGCTTGCCCATCGACTCGCGTCGCAGAACCGTGTTCCGACGGCCTGCGGGGCACCGTCCTATGGCTAATCGTGCTTCTTGCCGATCATCGGGGCACTTTGGAGGTAGTCGCGTCGTTCGGACAAAATTTACCACCCCGCGAACTCGCATGTAGTGCCCCGTTGCGATAACCCAGTCCTCAGGTTTTGCGCGCATCCTCCCGCATTCGAACCAAAGAATTTGTCTCGCTTTCGGACGGGGATTGCAAGCCAGGATGGCCGGGAATCGCTCACAGCGCGCCAAAGGGAAATCGCCTGAAGGCCTTCGGCCGGACGGCGAGCAGCCGTCAAGCCTGCGTGCAGAGCTCTCTCAGACGCGGCAGGAACTTGCAACGCTGTATGCTTCTTTAGACAACGTGCAGAGCGGTCTGCTGCTGCTCGATCGAGACCTACGGGCGTGCTACAGCAATCCGGTTCTGCATACGATGTTTAAGGCGTTTTCCGCCGAGCGGATCCGGCGCGAAAAACCGTATTACGCCGACATGCTGCAGGAAGCAGCAGGCGCGGATGCGGTCGATGTCAGCGACTATGTAGCTCGCCGGCTTGAGTGGGTAAGATCGGGCGATCCGACGCCCATGGATCTACCGATGACAAATGGCACGGTTCTGCGATGTCAGCTCGCCATCCTCCCCGGCGGCGGCCGCATGCTGACTTACGGCGATGTCACCGATATTGTCCGGAACGCGCAGGAAATGGAAAGATTGGCGAGCATCGACGGAATGACCGGCATTTTCAACCGCCGCCATTTCATGACACTCGCAGAGCGGGAATGGGAGCGTGCCCGGCGCTACCGACGGCCTCTTTCGTTCTTGATGATTGATATCGATAACTTCAAGCTGATCAATGACCGTTTTGGTCATGAAGCGGGCGATGCAGTCATTCTTCACGTGACAAACCTCGCGTGTGCCCGCAAACGGAGTTTGGACGTTCTGGGTCGGGTCGGCGGCGATGAATTTGCGCTTCTGCTTCCGGAAACGGATCTTGGCGCGGCTCAAGCCCAAGCCGATCGCCTTCGGCATCAGATCGCTGAAGGCGCTTGTTCGATCATAGAGCACCGCGTGACGGTCAGCGTTGGCGTGGCGAGCGTCGGTGAGACGGTTTCGGCGCTTTCGGCACTCATGAAGTCGGCCGATCAGGCGCTGTACGCTGCCAAGCGGAACGGCCGGAATCGGGTCATGTGCAGCTTGGCGCCAAGCCAAGCACCAACACTGTAAGATGCGCAAAGCACGAAAGCAGTCGTGCGCCTTGCCGACGCGCTGTAGCCGACTTCCACGAGAGCGTTTAGTCAGTTGCTCGAATGGCGGATCGTCAATCGGCATTGATTTCATCGCGGCAACCACCGCCCGGCCGTCCGCTGCGGAGCCGACCTTTTCGACTGCCTTCAGGTAGTGCATGATGCCCGAGTACACGCCGGCCTGCATGTGATTGGGCATGCCTTGCTTCGGTTCGCGCTCTTGGTAGCGTTTTGACCAGGCGCGCGTGGTATCATTCATGTCCCAGTAGAAGGCGTTCATCGCGGTCAGGCCCTGAGCGGCCTTAAGTCCAAGTGATGTCGCGCTCTGCAGGTCGAAGATCAGCGCGACGAGTCTCTGCTCCTCACCTATGTTGAACTCGGCGGCCTGCTTGATGGCGGTCACGGTGTCCCCGCCGGCATTCGCCAGCGCGACGGCTTGTGCGTTCGACCCCTGGGCCTGCAGTAGGAAGGAGGCGCTGGCGGCCAATCAGGAGCAGTTGGGTCGCGGAATTTTTCAAAATTCCAGTCGTGTATCAGCCAGGAACAAATGGGTTTACACAAGCGCGGCGACCTACTTGCTCTCGGCCATCGTCACAAAGGTCACCGGACAATCCGTCGCCGACTATAAGAGGATCGTCGATTCATCGCAGAGGAACGACGGCCGACCTACTGGGCCGTCAGGCCCCCATCGACTGGCATCGCATGTCCGGCCATGAAGGACGCATCCCCCGAAGCGAGAAACAGCACCGCACGAGCCATCTCAACCGGATCCGCGGGGCGACCGATCGGATGCAGCTGCATGATATGCTTCTCAACACCGGGGTTCTGAAACCAGCTTTCCAGTAAAGGGGTCCTGGTCGCGCCGGGGCAGATCGCGTTGATGCGTATGCCGCGGTCTATGTAGTCGAGCGCCGCGGCGCGCGTTAGACCAACCACCCCGTGCTTGGAGGCACAATAGCTGCCGAGGGCGCGTGTGCCGACGAGGCCTGCAACTGACGCGGTGTTGACGATGGCGCCGCCGCCACTCTTCAGCAACGCAGGTATTTCGTGCTTCATCGAAAGGAAAACGCCCTTCAGATTGACCCCTATGATGCGATCCCAGGCGATCTCCTCCTCCTCGGCGATCGGAAACCCGGGGCTTGCAATGCCGGCATTGTTGAAAGCGATGTCAAGCCGGCCGAACCGCGAGAGCGCATGGGCAACCATGCCCTCGCAATCCGCGTTCCGACTCACATCGGCAGCGACGAAGCTCGCGTCCGCCCCCGCAGTTCTGATCAAGGAGACAGTCTGGCGGCCCCCGTCGTGGTCGATATCAGCCACGACCACGCGCGCTCCCTCCTCGCCGAACGCCAGGGCAGTCGCCCGGCCGATGCCTCCGGAGGCACCGGTGATCAAAACAACCTTTTTCTCGAATCGCCGTCCCATTTCAGACCCCTGTCTTCCGATCACCTTGAAAGCACAGACTCGGGCGCGATCTCGTGCTGATGATCAGCCGTCGCGGCTTCCGCGCTCTTGATGCCGACGATGCGCGGCGCCGTCTCCTGCAGCATCAGACAGAACAGGCCGGCGCCGACGCCAAGCGCCGCGGCGATCCACATCGGGCTTGCCGGGCCGAAGGCGTCGGCCGCGACGCCGGCAAGCCCCGGACCGGCAAAGCCACCCACGATCTCCCCTACTCCCATAATGAACCCGAGCGCGCTGGCGACGTAGGTCGGCGGGATGGTTTCGGATGGCACGGTGGCCATGAACAGAGAGAAAGCGCCGATGGCCAGAAAACCGATGGCCATGATCAACACCATCAGCGGCAGGGGCCCCTGGAACAGGACAGTCGCAACCGGAGCGATCACGCCAGTAAGGATGAACAGCATCAGGATGGGCTTCCTTCCAAACCGATCAGACAGCGCCGGCACGAGAATTGACGAGGCCGCCTGAGCAAGTCCAAGCGCACTCAAGACCACGCTCATGGCCCCTGGGGACAAGCCGCGGGTCTGGACCAGGTAGATCGGGAGAAAGGTGAGCTGAATGAGGAGCCAGGCCACCATCAGGCAGCTGATGATCGTACAAACCCAAATGTTTCTGTAGCCGAGCATCTCCTTCAACGGCATCGTATTGCTTACGGCAGTCTGGGCCTGAAGCCGCTCCGCGTTTGGCTCGCGGATGA
>NZ_JAFAVV010000469.1 GCF_019242285.1 Bradyrhizobium sp. | reverse complement strand
ACGCCTCCTGCCGATCGCCATGGGTGATCGGCCTGTGAGGTTGAGGGGAACGCCGCGATCGATCATTCACGAGCTGCCGGCCGGCTGCCGGCGGAGATCATGGTGAGAATTGCAACGATTATGGCTTGGTCGCGAGCGCCCGCTGCGAGGTTCAGCCGCAAGGCGCGGCACCGCCGCAGACGAGCTTCGCTTTCGCTTGATTTTCGATCGAGACCAGCCCGATGGGGGCGCCTGGCTACCGCGCCCCGAACGCCTTGAAGGTGATGATGGTGTGGGTGTCCTGGATGCCCGGGAGCACCTGCACCTTCTCGTTGACGAAGTGACCGATGTCGGTCTCCTTGTCGACATAGAACTTGACCAGCAGGTCGTAGTTGCCGGCGGTGGAATAGATCTCGGAGGCGATCTCGGCTTCGGCCAGCGCATTGGCGACCACGTAGGACTGGCCGAGCTTGCATTTGATCTGGACGAAGAAGGGAACCATTGCGGGCATCTCCTGACAGCCGATGGCTCAGATAGGCCCAATCCGGCAGGCAAGGCAAGCGGGCAAGGCAAGCGGGCAAGGCGAACCGGCTTGCCGGCCTGCCGGCCGCGCGGCTAGGCTTGAGCCATGGCCACCCCCATCGCACTGACCATCGCCGGCTCGGATTCGAGTGGCGGCGCCGGCATCCAGGCCGACCTGAAGACCTTCGCCGCGCTCGGCGTCTATGGCGCCTCCGCGATCACCGCGCTGACCGCGCAGAACACGACCGGCGTGCGCGGCGTCCACCCGGTGCCCGCGGATTTCGTGACCGCGCAGATCGACGCGGTGTTCGAGGACCTCGCGGTCGGCGCCGTCAAGATCGGCATGGTCGGGGCCCGCGTGGCGATCGACGCAGTCGCGGCGACGCTGCGACGCTGGGCGCCAAGACACGTCGTGCTCGATCCGGTGATGGTGGCGACCTCGGGCGACCGGCTGCTGCCCGCCGATGCGGTCGAGGCGCTGCGCAGGACGCTGATTCCGCGTGCGACCATCCTCACCCCGAACCTGCCGGAGGCCGCGGCCCTGCTCGACGAGCCGGTGGCATCGAGCCAGGCCGAGATCGAGGCGCAGGGAATGCGGCTGCTCGCGCTCGGCTGCCCGGCGGTGCTGATCAAGGGCGGCCACGGGCAGGGCGCAGCGAGCATCGATTATCTCATCCGCGACAGCGGCGTCGAGGCGCTGGCGGCAGCACGCGTCGCGACGGAAAACACCCACGGCACCGGCTGCTCGCTGTCCTCGGCGATCGCCGCAGGGCTCGCGAAAGGCGAGACGCTGGAGCAGGCGGTCCGCAACGCCAAGGCGTTCGTCAGTGCGGCGATCGCCACCGCCGACCGTTTTGCCGTCGGCCACGGCCACGGCCCGATCCATTATTTCCACCGCTTCTATTGAGAGCATGAGCTTGCATCGTCCAGCCCTGATCGTGTTTGGCGGCCTGCCCGGCACCGGCAAGACCACGATCTCGCGCGAGCTGACCAGACGGATCGGTGCTGTTCATCTCCGCATCGACTCGATCGAGCAGAGCCTGGCGGCCTTGGGCGTTGCGGTCGACGTGCATGGTTATGCGATCGCGAACGCACTTGCGGCCGAAAACCTCAGGCTTGGCCAGGTCGTGATCGCCGATTGCGTCAATCCCGTCGTCGCCAGCCGCAACGGATGGCGCGAGACGGCTGCGCGGAGCCTGGCGCGCCTGATCGAGATCGAGGTCGTCTGCAGCGACCGTGCCGCGCATCGACGGCGCGTGGAAACCCGCAGGTCGGACATCGAGGGTCTGGACTTGCCGACCTGGGAGGAGATCGTGGCCAGGTTCTACGAGCCCTGGGACCGCGAACGCCTCGTTCTGGACACCGCGAACGTCTCGGCCGATCGACTGGTCGACGACGCCGAGGCCTATGCTCGCGACAAGCTGCGCTGAGCCCGTCGCTTCGATCTTTCGATGACAACCGTAATCCTTTGATGACGGCCGTAACCACGCATGCGGCACGTGTGTGGTCTGTTTCACGTTCGTCCGGCGAACGCCGAATTACCATCGGCCAAATGTTTTTTGGAGCTTATGACATGAAAACGGATCGTCGCATTTTTCTTCAATCGATTGTCTTCGGTGCCGTCGCGCCACTGTTCGGCATGACCTCGGCAGCGCGGGCGCATCAGGACACGCTCTCCCTCGGTGTCGGCGCCTCGGCACGGATGCAGTTCGACCACGCCTTCGCAACCGTGCTAGTCGGCGATCCCGCGGTCGTCGGCGTGCGCAGCGATGATGATCTCTCCGTCGTCATCGAGGCGCGCAATGCCGGCGTGACCAACCTCGTCTTCCTCGACGCTCAGGGCCTAGTGACGGCCAACATCCGCGTCTCGGTCACCCCGGCAGGCAACGCTTGAGCGCCTTGACTGGACAGCGCGTGAACTGGCATCCGGCCGAGCAGCCGATCGAACACCGCGCGCAATGCGGCCTCCGGATCGGCTGCACCGGAACGGCTGCGCCAGGCGACATGGCCGTCCGGTCGCACCAACACCGCGCCATCCGTCTCGATGCCGTGGGCCGCAAGCCAATGGCCGTCGTCGCCGATCTCGGCGGCCGCGCCGATCGCATGCGTGATCAGGGCAGGCCATGATGGGGCCGCGGCCGAGGCGGCCCGCCGCCAGGCATCGCCGCCATCGCCCGTCATGAGCACGAAGTGCGGACCGAACAGGTCGATGGTCGAGATCCGGGCATTGTCGCGCGTCAGCCAGACATGGGGTGCGCGGCTGCCGGGCCGTGCCGCGGGCAGATATTCGGTGACGGGATCATCGGGCATGACGGGCGGCGTGCCATCCGGCACCACCGCCATCGACTCGTACTGGGCCCCGAAGATCAATCCCTGCTCATTGAGGAATTCCCGCCGCGGCAGCACGTTGCTCCTGCGCTGATCGCGTCCCATCGACATCGCATTGGCGAGCGAGTTGCGGGTGACGATCCGGCCGAACGGCTGGCGCTCGTCATGATAGCTGTCGAGCAGCGCCTCGTCGGCATCCCCGCGCAGCACGGCGCCGATCTTCCAGGTCAGATTGTGGACGTCCTGCACGCCGGTGTTGAGGCCGAAGCCGCCGGTCGGCGGCATCTCGTGCGCGGCATCGCCGGCGAGAAAGACGTTGCCGACGCGGTAGCGGTCGGCGACGATGGCGGACGCCTCCCACGGGCTGACGCCGAGCACCGTGACCGGAAGATCGGCGACGCCGATCCCCTTGCGGATCAGCTCTGCGCAGAACTCCGCCGTGAAGTCCTGCGGCGACCAGCCATATTTTTTCGGGCTGTGAATCAAAAATCCCCAGCGGTCTCGGCCATTGATGGTGAGGAAGGTGGCGCGCAGGCCTTCCTGCTCGACGAAATAGAGCGCAGCCGGCCGGTCGGCGACCCATCGGGTGAGATCGGCATGGAAGAGGATGTTGACGCTGTCATAGACCTTCTCCTCGCCTTCCATCGTCACCCCGAGCGCTCGCCGCACCCGGCTTTGCGCGCCTTCGGCCGCGATCAGGTAGCGGGCGGTGAAGGCGGTCTCCTCGCCCGTCAGGCGATCCGCCAAGGTGCCGGTGACACCCTCCGGCGTCTGCGTGAACGACGTCAATTCGGTGTTGAAGCGCAGCATTCCCGGCGCTGCCGCCTCCGCGAAGCGGCGAATGACCGGCTCCAGATCGTCCTGCGCGCAGAGGCAGTTCTTGACCGGCGTCACCGCCATGTTCCTGGCGATGGCGCGGCCCGGCACCCGCCGCTCGATTTCACGACCCGCCAGCGTCTCGGTCCAGACGATCAGCCCGGTCCCGCCCTCGGCGAGTCCGGCCTCACGGACGGCGGCATCGATGCCGCACTGCCGGAAGATTTCCATGGTGCGGGCATTGATGCCGCGCGCTTTCGGCGTGAGGGCAGTGCCGGAGTGACGCTCGACCAGCAGCGAACGGACGCCGTGTTGCGAGAGCAGCAACGAAGCCATCAGGCCCACGGGGCCGCCGCCGGAAATCAGGACGGGGATGTCGAGCATGGTCTGCCTTTCTGGTTTCTTCTTCTCGATCCTGTTGCAACCCGGGCGCAGCCGGTAGGGTGGGCTAATCGTACTAAGTCACATGTGTGGTGCTCTCGTTGAAATTCTTGAGCTTTTTGGAACGACCATATTTGCACAAAGGCGAGTCGATTCAATGGCTTGAGTCTTCTTGTGACTCAGTACGACTAAGCGGCCGCCTGCACAGTAGCACGCCACGAAAAGACAGAAGCGTGCCCACCATTCAAAACCGTGCTGTCGAGTCTGCTGAGACAATGGTGGGCACGGCGCTTAC
>NZ_JAFAVV010000334.1 GCF_019242285.1 Bradyrhizobium sp. | reverse complement strand
CGTAGAACACCAGGCTCGCGGCGACGATCCAGCGCAGCGCCCACTCGGTGCCGCCCAGCCGGCCCGCTAGGAAGAACCCGGCCATCGTGAGCGGCAGAAAGCCGAGCAGGAAGGGCGCGGTGTTGAACAGCACCGCGATAGTATGCGGGCCGATCATCACCGAGGGGTAAACGGACAGGTTCTTTCAGTGTGCCATCCTGGCCGGCCTTGGCGACGCCATCGCCCTCCGCCTTCGCCGCTATCTCGGGCGGCAGGCGCCCCTCGATGCCTGCGAGCGCCCTGATGCCCGAGTCCATCGGCGGCCTCTTAGTGCCCGAGCATCACGAGGCCGATGACCTGGACGGCGATCACCTTGACGATCGTCGCGGACGGAAAGATCATCGCATAGCCAATGTCGGGCCGCTCGGTGGGCGCCATGCGCGTCGCGTAGACGAGGATGGCCGGATTGCCGGTGGCGCCGGACGCGACGCCGAGCAGGTCGTCGTAGGGAATGCGCATCGCGTAGAAGCCGGCCAGCAGCACGATCGCCACGGTCGCGAGCAGGACCGCCGCGCCGATCAGCAGCATCAGCGGCCCTTCCGAGGCGACCGTGGTGACGAACGCCTGCCCTGAGTTGATGCCCACGGTGGCCAGGAACAGCGTCAGGCCGAAGTTGCGCAGCACGATGTTGGCCGGCAGCGGCATGACCCAGGTGATCGGGCCGGTGCGGCGCAGGCGCCCGAGGACCAGCGCCACGATCAGCGGGCCGCCGCCGATGCCAAGCGTCACGGTGCCCACGCCCGGAATTGGGATCGGCACCAGGCCGAGCAGCACGCCGAGCACCATGCCGAAGCCGAGCGAGACGTAGCTGAACTCCGCGGCGGACTTCACCGTGTCGCCGAAATGCGCGCGGGCGCGGCCGATGTGCTCGTTGGGCACGATGACGCCGATGCGGTCGCCCGTTTCGAGCGCCAGGTCCGGACTGGGCACGAGGTCGACGTCGTAGCGGCGGACGTGCAGGATCTGCATCGGGACGCCCGGCGGCATGGGCAGGTCCGCGAGCCGAACGCCGACGAGATTGCTCTTTGACACGAAGAATCGCTGATAAGAGAAGTCGCCGCGGTCCTTCGCGATCCGGCCCGGTTCGAGATGCCCAAGCCTCGCGGTTGCGGCAGCGACCGCTTCCTCGGTTTCGCCGACCAGCAGCAGCGCGTCACCAACGTGCAGGCTGGTGTCCGGCTCCGGAAGCAGGTTGCGGTGCTCGTGCCGGACGCCCGTGACCTGGGTGCCCGCCGGCAGGCCTTCCATCACCTCGCGCAGCGTCGTCCCGCCCTCGGGGAGACTGCCGATCGTGACCTCCGCCATGTGGAAGCGGGCGGGCTTCGGCGGAAAGCTCGGGCGCACGCGCCGCGTCATGAGATAGAAGCAGAGGATCGGGCCGATGACGCCGAACGGGTATGTGACGGAATAGCCGACCGACGGGTCCTTGTTGCCAGTCACGTCGATCGCGGCCTGTAGCGTCGCCGTGCTGGTCATCGACCCGGCGAACAGACCGAGCGTGTGGCCGACCCGCACGTCGAAGGCGCTGCCGAGACCGAGCGCCACGAGGAGGCCGGCGGCGACGGCGACGAGCGCCAACACGTTGTACTTGCGCCCCGGGCCGGTCAGCCCTTCGAAGAACTGCCGGCCGTAGAGGATGCCGATGCCGTAGAGGAACATAATCAGGCCGATCAAGCCGATCGGCCCGGCAATCTGCGCCTTCGGCGCGATCGCGCCGAGGAAGAGGCCGACGAATAGCACCGCGCCGATGCCGAGCGAAAAGCCGAGGATGCTGATCTGCCCGACGGCGTAGCCGAGGCCGACGGCGAGGAAGAGGGCGAGGATCGGCTGGGTGCCGATCAGGTTGCTGACGGCGTTGAACATTCTTGCGTCTCCCTCCTCCGGTCGTTACCGGACCCGGCAGCCGGTGCTGCGCAGGATCTCCACCGCCGATCGCACCTGTTCCGGCGTTGGTGTGGGAGTGTTCTCAAGCGGATAGTCGAGATGCAGCGTGTGCCACTTGAAGGCGCCCATCTGATGGAAGGGCAGGATCTCAAGCCACTCCACATTGGACATCGGCGCGACGATGCGGCC
>NZ_JAFAVV010000313.1 GCF_019242285.1 Bradyrhizobium sp. | reverse complement strand
CCACAAGCTGTTCCAGCGCGACAAGGACTACATCGTGCGCAACGGCGAGGTCGTCATCATCGACGAGTTCACCGGCCGCATGATGCCCGGCCGCCGCTATTCGGAAGGTTTGCACCAGGCGCTCGAGGCCAAGGAGCATCAGCCGATCCAGCCGGAGAATCAGACGCTCGCCTCGATCACCTTCCAGAACTACTTCCGCATGTACGAGAAGCTCGCGGGCATGACCGGAACGGCGGCGACCGAGGCGGACGAGTTCATCGACATCTACAACCTGGAAGTGATCGAGGTGCCGACCAACATGCCGATGGTGCGGCTGGACGACGACGACGAGGTCTACCGCACCGCGGCCGAGAAGTACCGCTCGATCCTGACGCTGATCGAGGACTGCAAGGCGCGCGGGCAGCCGGTGCTGGTCGGCACCACCTCGATCGAGAAGTCCGAGCAGCTCGCCGAGATGCTGCGCAAGAAGGGCTGGGAGCAGCACGATTTCAGCGATCCCAACGCCTTCTCGGCGCTCTACAGCGGCGACGACGGCGCCTCCAAGGCCAAGGTCTTCGCCATTCTCAATGCGCGCTATCACGAGCAGGAGGCCTACATCATCGCCCAGGCAGGTGTGCCGGGCGCGATCACCATCGCGACCAACATGGCGGGCCGCGGCACTGACATTCAGCTCGGCGGCAATCCCGACATGCGCGTGCGCCACGAGCTCGCCGAGGTCGCGGAGGGGTCGGCGCGCGAGGGCCGCGTCGCCGAGATCCGCGCCCAGGTGACGCGGCTCAAGGAAAAGGCGCTCAAGGCCGGCGGCCTGTTCGTGCTCGGCACCGAGCGGCACGAGAGCCGGCGCATCGACAACCAGCTGCGCGGCCGCTCCGGCCGCCAGGGCGATCCCGGGCATTCGAAGTTCTTCCTCTCTCTCGAGGACGACCTGATGCGCATCTTCGGCTCCGACAAGCTCGATACGATGCTGCAGCGGCTCGGGCTCAAGGAGAACGAGGCGATCGTCCATTCCTGGATCAACAAGGCGCTGGAGAAGGCGCAGCAGAAGGTCGAGGCGCGCAACTTCGACATCCGCAAGAACCTGCTCAAGTTCGACAATGTGATGAACGACCAGCGCAAGGTCATATTCGACCAGCGCGTCGACTGGATGCGCGACGAGGTCGGGGCCGAGATCGTCGCCGACATGCGGCATTCTGCGGTCGAGGAGCTGGTCGCCAAGCACGTGCCGGAGAACGCCTATCCGGAGCAATGGGACACCAACGGCTTGAAGGAGGCGCTCGCGCGTGTTCTCGGCCTCGACCTGCCGGTCGACGAATGGGCCAAGGAGGAGGGCATCGCCGAGGAGGAATTGACCTCGCGCGTGGTGCGCAAGGCGGACGAGCACATGGCCGCGAAGGTCGCCCAATGGGGTCCGGACGTCATGCGCTATGTGGAGAAGTCGATCCTGCTGCAGAGCCTCGATCATCTGTGGCGCGAGCACCTGCTCACGCTCGAGCATCTGCGCCAGGTGATCGGCCTGCGCGGCTATGGCCAGCGCGATCCGCTCAACGAGTACAAGGCGGAATCATTCAATCTGTTCGAGGCGATGGGCATCAATCTGCGCGAGGCGGTCACCGCCCAGCTGATGCGAGTCGAGATCCGCACCGCGCCGCCCGAGGCGCCGGCGCCCCTGCCTTATATGGAAGCCCACAAGATCGATCCGGCGACCGGCGAGGACGAGATGGCGCTGGCGCGTGCCGGCGCCGCCACCTTGGCGCAGCACGGCATCACCTCGGTGCCGCCCGCCGAGCGCGTCGCCGACAATCCGGCGAGCTGGGGCAAGGTCGGGCGCAACGAAGCCTGCCCCTGCGGGTCGGGCAAGAAGTACAAGCACTGCCACGGAAAGCTGAGCTGACGCGCAGTGGCGCGTCAGCTCATTGCGAGGAACGCTGTGATTCTTCGACTCTGCTCAGGACAGGCTGCGCAATCCCGAGGCGCTCGATAATGCCGGTCAACCTCTCGGCCCCGGACCCTGACGCCCTGCATGCCGTCGCCGGCGTCACGCTCGGCATCGCGGAAGCGGGGGTGCGCAAAGCGAACCGCAAGGACCTGCTCGTCGTCCGTGTCGACGAAGGGGCGAGTGTCGCGGGAGTGTTCACCCAGAACCGCTTCTGT
>NZ_JAFAVV010000138.1 GCF_019242285.1 Bradyrhizobium sp. | reverse complement strand
TGCTTTCGGAAGCCGGCGAAATTGCCGGGCCCGGCGCTACCGGTGTCGATTGCGGTGGTGACGCCCGAGCTACGGCAGAATTCTTCCGCATCGATGCCGAGCGAGGTGCCGCCCCAATAGACATGGGTGTGCAGGTCGATCAGTCCGGGCGTGACGATCAGGCCCGACACGTCGCGCATGTCGGTGGCCGGCTCCGCCTTGAGCAGAGTGCCGATCGCGGCGACCTTGCCGCCGGCGAAGGCGATGTCGGTCACCGCGTCGAGCTTCTGCGACGGATCGATCACGCGCCCGCCGCGCAGGATCAGGTCGAAAGCCATGGTCGTCCCCGTGTCAGGATGCGGCTCGTAGGGTGGGCAAAGCGACCACCCCACGGTGGCTCAACAAGCGAAGGCGGAAGCGTGCCCACCATCGCGATTCGATTGCCATGGACGGTGGGCACGGCGCTTCGCGCCTTAGCCCACCCTACAAGTCGCTACTCGCTCTTGTCGATGTTCCAGAAGATCGGCGTCGCCGGCCCGCCGAGCACGCCGGAGAGCGATTTTCGCCAGGCGCTCGGTGCGAGGTACTGGCCGAGCGGAACGTAGATCACCTGGTCGTAGAGCTCCTTCTGGGCTTCGCCGGCCAGCTTCTTCTGCTCCTCGGGCGAGGTCGCATGCGCGAACGCGTCGCGGATCTGCTCCATCCTGGCGTCCTCCGACCAGCCGAACCAGCCGCCATTCCTGCCCTTGCCGCCGATCGAATAGTTGACCACCGGGTTCATCACGTCGGCCGCGGCCCAGTTGGTGAAGAACATGTTCCAGCCGCCTTCGCTCACCGGCTTCTGGCTGGTGCGGCGGCTCACCACGGTCTGCCAGTCGGTCGCCTGCAGGTCGACCTTGAAGCCGGCCTCGCGCAACTGCTGCGCCACCACCACCGGCTGCGCCTTCAACGTGACGACGTCGCCCGGCGCCATGATCACAATCGGCGTGCCGTCATAGCCGGAGGCCGCGAGCTCCTTCTTCGCTTCGGCAAGGTTGCCGCCCTTGGTGAGATCGCCGACCCCGACATCGCTCGCCAGCGGCGTGCCGCAGACGAACACCGCACCGCAGACCTGGTAGTATTTGGGATCACCGACCAGCGCGTCGAGCACGTCCTTCTGGTGGATCGCAAGCAGCGCCGCGCGCCGGACCTTGACGTTATCGAACGGCGGCAGCAGGAAGTTCATCCGGCCCATGGTCACGAAGCCGAACTTGTTCAGCGTCTCGACCTTGAGATCGGGATGGGCCTCCAGCGCCGACAGCAGCTCGAACGGCGGGTTCTCGATGAAATCGATATCGCCGGACTGCAGCGCGTTCGCCGCGGTCTGCGCGTCCGCCATGGTGATCCACTCGACGCGGTCGACCTTGACCACCTTGCCGCCCGAGGTCCAGCTCGGCGGCTCCTTGCGCGGCACGTAGTCGGTGTTCCTCTCGAACACCGCTTTCACGCCGGGCTGGAATTCGGCCTTGACGAACTTGAAGGGGCCGGAGCCGATCTGCTCCGGGATCTGCTGGTTCGGCGGCGTCTCGGCGAGCCGCTTCGGCATCATGAACGGCACCACCGATGACGGCTTGCCGAGCGACTCCAGCACCAGGCCGTAGGGCTGTTTCAGCTTCAGCACGATCGTCCTGGGATCGGCGGCCTCGATAGCAGCAGTGTTCTCCATCAGCCGCTGGCCCATGCCGTCGACCTTGCCCCAGCGCTTCAGCGAGGCGACGCAGTCCTCCGCGGTGACCGCTGCGCCGTCATGCCATTTCAGCCCGTCGCGCAGCGTGAAGGTGTAGGTCAGCTTGTCGTCGGAGATCTTCCAGTCCGCCATCTGCGGCTGGATCTTGAAATTCTCATCGGTCGCCAGCAGCGTGTCGAACACCATGTAGCCGAAGTCGCGCTGGATGTAGGCGGTGGTCATCACCGGATCGAGGATGCGCAGGTCCGAATGCATCACCGCGCTGATGGTCTTGCCGGCGGCCGACGCCTGCGATGTCAAACATGTCGACAGCGCGAACGCCGACAAAGCGAGGCTCAACGCAACCCCGGGAAGCGCCCGGCGCGAAGGATGCGACATTCGTTCGTCTCCTGACGTGAAACTGGTCAAAACCCGATCATCGATTGTGCATGACGTCCGTTATTTGGGCGGACTAACACGCTGTAAAGGCAAGCTAATCGAGACTTGCACCAAGCGCCTGGCGCGTCAATCCGCGATTTGGACGCGCCTTCGCAAGCCCATCTGCGACCCTTTACAAATGCGTCGTCACACATTCTCGTAAGCCACGCCACCTGCCCCACGTGCAAAGTGAGAGACTGCATGAACCCCGCCAACCTTCCGTTTGATTCCGAGACCATGCTCGCAGGCCTGCGCGAATGGGTCGAGTGCGAGAGCCCGACCTGGGATGCCGCCGCGGTCGAGCGCATGCTCGACATCGCCGCGCGCGACATGGCGGTGATGGGCGCCAGCATCGAGCGCATCGCGGGACGACAGGGTTTTGCCGGTTGCGTCCGCGCCCGTTTCCCGCATCCGAAGCAGGGCAAGCCCGGTATCCTGATCGCGGGGCATTTCGACACCGTCCATCCGGTCGGCACTTTGGCAAAGCTGCCGTTCCGGCGCGATGGAGAAAAGTGCTACGGCCCCGGCATCTATGACATGAAAGGCGGCAGCTATCTGACGCTGGAAGCAATCCGCCAGCTCGCCCGCGCCGCCTTCACCACGCCATTGCCGGTCACGATGCTGTTCACCCCGGACGAAGAAGTCGGCACGCCTTCGACGCGCGACATCATCGAAGCGGAGGCGGCCCGCAACAAATACGTGCTGGTGCCCGAACCCGGCCGCGCCAACAACGGCGTCGTCACCGGCCGCTATGCCATCGCGCGCTTCAACCTGGAAGCGGTCGGCAAGCCGAGCCATGCCGGCGCCAACCTGTCCTCCGGCCGCTCCGCGATCCGCGAGATGGCGCGCCGCATCATCGAGATCGACGCCATGACCACCGAGGATTGCACCTACTCGGTCGGCATCGTGCATGGCGGGCAATGGGTCAATTGCGTCGCCACCACCTGCACCGGCGAGGCCTTGAGCATGGCCAAGCGCCAGCCCGATCTCGACCGCGGCGTAGAGCGGATGCTGGCGCTGTCGGGCACGGCCAACGACGTGACCTTCACGGTGACGCGCGGGGTGACACGGCCGGTGTGGGAGCCGAATGCCGGCACCATGACGCTCTATGAGAAGGCGCGGTCGCTCGCCAAGAATATCGGTATGGAGCTGCCGCATGCGAGCGCCGGCGGCGGCTCGGACGCGAATTTCACCGGCGCGATGGGCGTGCCGACACTGGACGGACTGGGCGCCCGCGGCGCCGACCCGCACACCCTCAACGAACATATCATCGTCGAAAGTCTCGCCGAGCGGGGCCGGCTCATGGCAGGATTGCTGGCGACGCTGGAATAGGTTCCTGGTGATCCCATGGCGAAGGCGCAGAGCAAGACGCGCACGATCCCCTTCAAGCCGATCCTGGCGCGCGCGGAGAAGCGCAAGGGCGGACCGGGCGGCCTGAAAAAGCTGCTGCCGGCGAAGCCGGACGCGAAGAAACTGACACGACTTTCGGACGATCGCATCCTTTCGGAGATGACGCAGCGGGTGTTCTCTGCGGGCTTCGCCTGGAGCGTGATCGAGGCAAAATGGCCGGGCTTCGAGCAAGCCTTCATGACCTTCGAGCCGGCCAAGCTGACGTTCCAGCCTGACGACTATTGGGACAGCCTCTTGAACGACGCCCGCATCGTCCGCAACGGCGCCAAGATCCACGCGGTCCGCGACAACGCCGCCTTCGTGCAGGCGATCGCGAGGGAGCACGGCGGCTTCGGCAAGTTCCTGGCGAGCTGGCCTTCCTCCGACCAGGTCGGGCTGCTCGACCTGCTCGCCAAGCGCGGCAGCCGGCTCGGCGGCAACACCGGGCAGATGTTCCTGCGCTTCGTCGGCTGGGACGGTTTTGTGACCTCGCAGGACGTGGTCGCCTGTCTGCGCGACGCAGGGCTCGATATTGCGGAGGAAGTCAAATCCAAGGGCGATCTCGCCAAGGTGCAGGCGCAGTTCAACGCCTGGGCGGAGGAAACCGGATTGCCCTATCTCCACTTGTCCCGCATCTGCGCGATGTCGGTCGGCGAGAACCGCTCGATGTGAATCTGGTCCTGCACCATTCTTGGGCGATGGCATGGGGCTTGCAAAACACCGCGCACCCGAAAGTGCGGCAGTCACGGAAGGTGAGCGTTGGGTAAAATGACGGATTTGCAGGGACATGCGAAAGCAATCACACGCTGGAAACCCTGGCCTTAGCTGAGACATCGGATGCTCGGATATCTGCTTCGCCGCATCCTCGCCGCCATTCCCGTGATGGGTGTGGTGGCGCTGTTCGTGTTCCTCCTGCTGCGGCTGACGCCGGGCGATCCCGCCGCGATCCTCGCCGGCGACAACGCGACCCCGGCGCAGCTCGACCGCATCCGCGCCTCGCTCGGCCTCGACGAGCCGCTCTACGTGCAGTTCGTCACCTGGGTCGGCAAGCTCCTGCATGGCGATCTCGGCGTCTCCCTGATCTCCAACGTGCCGGTCCTGCAGATGATCGGCCAGCGCGTCGAGCCGTCGATCTCGATTGCGCTGTCGACCATCATCCTTTCGGTCCTGGTCGCGGTGCCGCTCGGCGTGATCGCCGCCTGGAAGCACGGCACCTGGATCGACCGTTTCGTGATGGGCCTGTCCGTGCTCGGCTTCTCGGTGCCGGTGTTCGTGATCGGCTACATCCTGATCCAGTTGTTCGCGATCGACCTGCGCTGGCTCCCGGTGCAGGGCTTCAAGAGCATCACGGCGGGCTTCGGTCCCTTCTTCGAGCGCATCGTGCTGCCGACGCTGACCCTGTCCTTCATCTATGTCGCGCTGATCGCGCGGATGACGCGCGCCTCGATGCTCGACGTGATGGGTGAAGACTATGTCCGCACCGCGCGCGCCAAGGGCATCGGCGAGATCGCCGTGCTGCTGCGCCATGGCCTGCGCAATGCCGCCGTTCCCGTCATCACCGTGATCGGAAGCGGCTTTGCGCTCCTGATCTCCGGCGTCGTCGTCACCGAGAGCGTGTTCAACCTGCCGGGCATCGGCCGGCTGACCGTCGATGCCGTGCTGGCGCGCGACTATCCGGTGATCCAGGGCATGATCCTCGTGACCTCGCTGATCTATGTCGCAGTCAATCTGTTGATCGACCTCGCCTACACCCTGCTCGATCCGAGGATCAGGTACTGATGGCGATCGAAACCCTTCCAGAACCGACCCTGCCAATCACCCGACCGTTTCGGCTTCGGCTCGGCTTTCTGACATCGTCGCCGATCATCGCAACCGCCAGCGTCTGCCTTGTGTTGATCGTCGCGCTGTCGATCCTCGCGCCGTGGATCGCGCCGCATGATCCCATCCTGCTGACGCCGTCGCAGCGCCTGAAGCCGTCCAGCGCGCAATTCCTGCTCGGCACCGATTCCTATGGCCGCGATCTGTTGTCCCGCGTCATCTATGGCGGACGGATTTCGCTCCTGATCGGGCTCGGGGCCGCGGTCTGCGCGGTCGGGGTCGGGCTTGCAATCGGGCTGGTCTCCGGCTTCTTCAAATGGGTCGACGCCGTGATGATGCGCGTGATGGACGGGCTGATGGCGATCCCTTCGATCCTGCTCGCGATCGCCGTGGTCTCGCTGTCGGGCGCCAGCGTCATGACCGTGATGGTGGCGATCACCATCCCCGAGATCCCGCGCGTGGCGCGGCTGGTGCGCTCGGTCGTGCTCTCGGCGCGCGAGGAACCTTACGTCGAAGCCGCGATCTCGCTCGGCTCGAGCCTGCCGAAAATCATGTGGCGGCATTTGATGCCGAACACGATCGCCCCCCTCATCGTCCAGGGCACCTATGTCTGCGCCTCCGCGATCCTGACCGAGGCGATCCTGTCCTTCCTCGGCGCCGGCATCAGCCCGGAAACGCCGACCTGGGGCAACATCATGGCCGAGGGCCGGTCCTATTTCCTGGTCAAGCCGTCGCTGATCTTCTGGCCGGGCCTGCTGCTGTCGATCACGATCCTCGCCGTCAATCTGATCGGCGACGCGGCGCGCGACGCGCTCGATCCCCGCATGAAGCAGCGCGAGGCCACGAAGTGACGGCGTTGCGACCAGCGAAGGACCGTAGGATGAGTGGAGCGCAGCGATACCCATCGGCACCAGAACGGCGATTGATGCGTTTCGCAAGAGCTCAACCCATCCTGCGATCGTGCCGCATCGTGAGAACCGTAGGGTGGGCTAAGCGAAGCGTGCCCACCATGCCGAACAATGATGTCGATAGAGGGTGGGCACGGCGCTCGCGCGCCTTAGCCCACCCTACGGCCTTTCGCTCCAACCGAGCGATGACATGACCGCGGTCCTCGACATCCAGAATCTCGTCGTCGGTCTCGGCCATCGCACGCACGACCCGCGCATCATCG
>NZ_JAFAVV010000063.1 GCF_019242285.1 Bradyrhizobium sp. | reverse complement strand
TGGGAAAGGATGTCCGCGCGCGCCTTGACGTCGAGGCCCACGGTCGGCTCGTCGAGCAGCAAGAGGCGCGGCCGGTGCAGCAATGCGCGCGCGATCTCGAGCCGCCGCATCTGCCCGCCCGAGAGGTCGCGGACCTTGCTCTTGCTGCGGTCGGCAAGGCCGATGCGCGCGAGCACCTCCTCGCCGCGCGCCCGCGCCTCGCGCCGGTCGATGCCGTGCAAAGCGGCGTGATAGAGCAGGTTCTGCATCAGCGAGAGGTCGAGATCGAGCGTTCGCGGCTGGAACACGACGCCGAGCAGCCGCAGCGCCTCGCTCGGCGCGCGGCCGATGTCATGGCCGAAAATGCCGATGCGTCCGGTCTGGATGCCGAACAGCCGCGTGATCAGCGAGAACAGCGTGCTTTTTCCCGCACCGTTCAGCCCGAGCAAGGCGGTGAAGCTCGCCGGCGCCACCGTGAAGCTGACATCGATCAGCGCGCGACGGGCGCCATAGGAATGGCTGATGGCGTCGATCGACAGCGCCGGTGTGGCGGCGGCGTCGCGCCGGAATGGCATCAATGTGGAGGCGGTTCGGGCGTCGGTTGCGGTCATGGCTTTGCGATCGTGACGCCCCAGGGCAACTCGCCGACCTGGATGGTCTTGATGACCTTCTGGGCGGCGACGTCGATCACCGAGACGTCGTTGGAGATGCCGTTGGTAACGAGCAGGTATTTCTCGTCCGGCGTGAAGTCCATGTGCCAGACCCGCTGGCCGACCAGGAGATACTTGCTGACTGCGTGGGTCGCGGCGTCGACCACCGCGACCCGGTTGGCGGGACCGAGCGCGACGAAGGCGGTCTTGTCGTCCCTGGTGATGCCGATGCCGACCGGCTGGATCGCCTCGCGCCGCAGGCCCGGAATCGCGAACTCGATCTTGCCGGTCACGGCATGCTTGGCCGGATCGACGATCGATACCGTGCCGCCGATCTCGGAGGACACCCACAATTCGGAAGCATCGTGTTTGTATTGGGCGAAGCGCGGCCGCGGATCGACCAGCACATTGGCGACGATCTGGCGCGACGCCGTGTCGATGAAATGCGCCATGTTGGTGGTCTCGGAGGTGTTGATCAGGATCTTGCCGTCCGGGCTCACCGTCATGCCTTCCGGCTCGACGCCGACCTGGATGTCGCCGAGCCGGGCGCGCTTCTCGAGATCGATCACGGTCACCGTGTTGTCGTTCTCGTTGGCGACATACATCACCTTGCCGGCGGCGTCCTGGGTGAACAATTCCGGATCGGGACCCGAGGGCAGGGTGTCCACGATCGCCTGGGTCCTGGTGTCGATCACCTGGATGGTGTCGTCGTCGCCGACCGCGACGAACACGAACTTGCCGTCACGGCTGAACTCGATGCCGCGCGGCCGCTGGCCGACCTTGATGGTGTTGGTCACGGACCAGCTATCGGTGTCGATCACCGTAACCGTGTTGCCTTTTTCGTTGGAGACATAGGCGGAGCCGGCATCGGCAGGGGCGATTGCCGCAAGCCACAGCGCCGATCCGAGTAGCAGGCAGGTGCGCCACATGCGAGGCTCTCTCCGTCTCAACGTAGTTTGCACTTGGTCTCGGGCTTGTCGACGCCCAGCGTATCGAGCTCCGAGAACTGGTGCAGGAAACCTTCCTGCGGCGACACCGATACCACCATGCGGCCGTCGGCGAGCAGGATGGGCTGGCGAAGCTGCAGATTCCAGTCGCGCAGGGTCAAGGGCTTGCCCTTGAACGCCGCGATCTGGAAGTCCGGCCCCCTGATGAAGTCGGATATTTTCCTGGCGTCGCCCGAATTGGTGCGCGAGGCAGCCTCGCCGATCATGCGCGTCGCGGTCCAGGCCTGCATGTCGAGCGCGGTCATGCGCCGCGAATTGAGCTTCACGAAACGGTTCTGGAGCTGGATCGCGCCCCATTGGTCGTGGGAGGCATCCCAGCTCGTCGGGACCAGGCCCGCCGAGCCCGCGACCGGGCGCGGGTCCCAGGTGCGATAGGGCAGATAGTTGGCGAACACCTCGCTCTCGTCGGCGGCGACCAGAACGTCATAGGCCGGCGCCTGCTGGGTGAACACCGGCATCTGGCGCTGGATCAGGGTGACGCCGCTGTCGGTGCGGCGGGCGCCGCCGGTGTCCTCGAAGCTGCGCTCCTGCACGATCTTGGCGCCAAAGCGCGTCGCGGCGCGCCGCAGCGCATCGGCATAGAGCTTGTCGGCATCGTGCGAGCCGACCACCAAGAGCCAGCGCCGCCATTGCTTCCACACCAGATACTGGCCGAGCGCATCCGCCAGCATCGAGCGGGTCGGGGCGACGTGCACGACACTGGCGCGGCAGTCCTCCTCGCGCAGCCGGTCGTCGGTCGCGCCGGCGTTGAGGAGGAGAGTGCCGCGCTCGCGCAGCGCATCGGCGACCTTCACGAGTTCATCCGCCGGCAGGTCCGCTATGATGAAGCCGTTGTGCTCGACGAGCGCGGTCGCGGCCTGGACGGCATCCGCGTTCGGCTTGAGGTGGATCTCCTCGAGCGTGAAGTGCTGGTCGAGGAATTTTCCCGTGGTGTTGTTGTCCTCGATCGCAAGCTGCGCGCCGGCAACGCCATTGTTCGCGGCCGGCTGCTCGATCAACGACAACGTCTCCTTTGTCCCGGGGCGGCCGAGATAACCGATGCCGATCTCGACGGGCTCGGCCGCGAGCGCGTGGGCCACCACGATGCTTGCAGCGATCGCGCCGATCAACCATCGGAACATGGCTCCTCCCTGACGGTTCTTCTTCGACGAAGAACTCCGCTCGAAACAAGACCGAATTGCCATGGCTTGCAACCCTACTTTTTATCGGTCCTGCGCCCACCACTCCGCTGTCATCGCCCGGCTCGACCGGGCGATCCAGTACGCCGCGGCTGCTCGGTTTAGCCGCGCCGGCTCTGGGATGCTGGATCCCCGCTTTCGCGGGATGACAGCTCGATTCGGGAGGCTCCGGAGATCGATATTGTCGCGCCATTCTATTCATGGCAGGTCATGATCATGAGAGAGCTTTCAGTCATTCTGATGTTGGTGCTAGCCGCGCCCGTGCGTGCCGCCGATCCGCCGAAGCTCGCGGTGTTCGATTTCGAGATGATCGACACCAGCCTGCAAGGCGAGGTCTATGGCCCGCGCGGCGACGAGCGTGACCGGCTGCTTCATGTCGGCGATCAGATCCGCAAGCAGCTCGGCGAGTCCGGCAGGTTCCAGGTGCTCGACATCGCATCCGTCAATGATGCGGCGCATCACAGCAATCTGCAGGCCTGCGGCGGTTGCGACGTAAAGCTGGCGTGGCAGCTCGGTGCCGATCTGGCGATGACGGGCGTGGTGCAGAAGGTCTCCAACCTCATCCTCAACGTCAACTTCTACCTGCGCGACGTCAAGACCGGCGCGTTGGTCGCTGCCGGCAGCGCCGACATGCGCGGCAACACCACCGAGTCCTGGACGCGTGCCACCGACTATCTCATCCGCAACCGCCTGCTCGCACAGGATTACGGCGCGCCACCGAAATAGCGCCGCAGCCTCACGCTTTCAACCGCTCGGCGTGCCAGCGCAGGTGGGCCTCCATGAAGGTGGAGATGAAGTAGTAGCTGTGGTCGTAGCCTGCCTGCCGGCGCAGTTGTAGCGGAATGCCGGCCTTCTCGCAGGCGGCCTGCAAGAGTTCGGGGCGAAGCTGCTCGGTCAGGAATGGGTCGGCGTCGCCAATGTCGACGAGAAAGCCGGAATAGCGCGCGCCGTCCTCGATCAGTGCCACGGTGTCGTGCCTGCGCCAGGTCTGTTTGTCGCTGCCGAGATAGCCGCCGAGTGCTTTCGTGCCCCAGGGGACCTGCGAGGGCGCCACGATCGGCGCAAAGGCGCTGGCCGCGCGGTAGCGGTCGGGATGGCGCAACGCCACCGTCAGCGCGCCATGCCCGCCCATGGAATGGCCGAGGATGGATTGCCGCGCCGGATCGATCGGGAAATTTTCCCGGATCAACCCCGGCAGCTCCTCGGTGACATAGCTCCACATCCGGTAGTTCTTCGCAAACGGCGCCTCGGTCGCGTCGACAAAGAAACCGGCGCCGAGGCCGAAATCGTAGGCGTTGGCAGGATCGCCCGGCACGCCTTGGCCGCGCGGGCTGGTGTCGGGCGCGACGAAGATGAGGCCAAGCTCGGCGCAGGCGTGGCGGAATTCGCCTTTCTCCGTGACATTGGCATGGGTGCAGGTCAGGCCCGACAGGTAGGTGACGGCAGGCAGTTTTGCGCCTTCGGCATGTGCCGGAACATAGACCGAGAAAGTCATGTCGGTGCCGGTTGAAGCGCTGGCGTGCTTGTAGACGCCCTGTGTGCCGCCATGGGACTTGTTGAGGGAAACGGTCTGAAGGGTCATGGACGGAACTCCGCTGCGGCCATGCGCCGAGGGTTGCGTTGTCGTAAGCGATGCGCTGGTTACGCCACGGGCGCGATTTCGCCAAGCCTCAACGCGCGGGCCTCACGCCACGCCGTGCTCGATCGCCAGCCGGACCAGCTCCACCGAGGTGCGCACGCCGAGCTTCTGGCGCATGATCGAGGAAGTGTTGGCCACGGTCTTGTAGGACGAATTCACCAGCCAGGCGATCTCCGTCAGGCTCTTGCCCGCGCTGAGGAGGCGCAGGATTTCCATCTCGCGTGGTGTCAGTTTCGAGAGCGGGCTTTGCGTCACGCCCGGACCTGCAAAAGCGAGGCTGCGCGCCATCGCCGGCGGCAGATAGGTCTCGCCCTTGCCGACCTGGCGGATCGCCTCGACGAGGTCGCAAGGGTCGCCGGCCTTGGAGACATAGCCCTTGGCGCCGGCCTCGATGGCGCGGGCGGCGAACACCGGGTCGTCGTTCATGCTGAACATGATGATACGGGCGGAGGCATCATGCGCGCGGATGCGGCGCGCCAGCTCGAATCCCGATACCGTCGGCAGGTTGATGTCGACGACGCAGACATCCGGATGCTCGGTGGTAAAAACGTGCTCGCCGCTCTCGGCGTCGGCGGCTTCCAACAGCTCGACATCCGGCTCGCCCGCAAGCACCGCGCGGCAGCCGGACGCGACGATGGGATGGTCGTCCACGATCAGGACGCGCATGAGCTTTCTCTCCCAGAGCCGCTCTCTTGTTGCTGTTGTTGCACTGCATCACGACGGCCATCGTATCGGCTGTGATACGGTGCAGCTCAATTAGAGCGTCCGCTGTTTTTGGTGTCAACGTTAGTGGCGGGCGAATGTGACGCGGTCGTGGACGGACCCCATGTGGCAGAAACTCTCCCTTCGCGCGCGGATCAACGTGCTGCTGGCACTGGTGCTGGCGCTCGGCCTCGCCGTCAACATCGCGCGGCTGGTGCTCGAAGCCGGCCCGCGCGTGCAGGCGGAGGATCAGAGCGTGATTCGCCTGGCGCGCGAATTTACCGAGACCATCGTGGCGGGCCTGCGCGAGGCGCCCGATCCCGAAAGCCGGCTGAGCCAGATCCTCAGTGACCTTTCCAGGCTGCGCCATGTCAGCATCACGTGGCAGGACGGAGCTGCGGTGTCCTCGCGCGGCGAGCCTGCCGACGACATGATCGGCGAGCGGGCGCCGCCGGCTTGGTTCGTCGCGCTGGTTCATCCGGAGAAGTCATCCGTCAGCGTACCGGTATCGATCCACGGCCGGGACGGATCGCTGGTGATCACGCCGCATCCGGACGACGAGATCGCCGAAATCTGGGACGGCATCGTCACCCAGGTCGAGGTCGGCTCGGCCATTGCGGTGGCCCTGTTTCTGATCATGATGGCGGTGGTGAGCCGTGCGCTGGCGCCGCTGGAATCGCTGTCGCGGGCGATGACGGCGATCGAGGAGGGCGCCTATGACGTGCGGGTCACGCCGTCGGGCGCGCCGGAGCTGGCAGCGATCTGCCGCAGGCTGAACCATCTCGCCGCCGTGCTAGGCGAGGCGGTGGAAGAAAAGCGGCGTCTCGCCGAGCGGGCCGTCTCGCTGCAGGACCTCGAGCGTAAGGAGATCGCGCGCGAATTGCACGACGAGTTCGGGCCGTATCTGTTCTCGATCCGCGCCCATGCCAGCGCGCTGGTCAAGCTGGCGGAGACCGGCGACGTGGGCGCCGACGCGTTGCGGCGGCATGGCGGCGCGATCTGGGAACAGGTCAATGCGCTGCAGCAGTTCAACCGCAGGGTCCTGGAGAAGCTGCGACCGGTCGCGCTGGCCGAGCTTGGCTTGCGAGAAGCGCTCGAAGCGTTGCTGCGGCTGTGGCGGGAGTCGAACCCCAACGTCGCGATCGAGACCACGATATCGCCGTCGCTCGGCGACACCGGCGAAACCGCCGAGCTCACGATCTACCGCGTGGTGCAGGAGGCGCTGACCAACGTGTTCCGTCACGCCGGCGCCACCGCGGTCAACGTCACCATCGAGGCCGCCGGACAGGCGGAAGGCTCGCCGCGCGGGCGCGATTGCGCGCTGGTGCGTGTGCGCGACAATGGCCGCGGCCTGATCAGCGGCCACAAGCTCGGTCGTGGACTGACCGGCATGCGCGAACGGATATTGGCGCTCGGCGGCACCCTCACCGTCGCCTCAGCCGACGATGGCGTGATGGTGGAGGCGGTGATCCCGAAACTCTAACCGAATGTGTGGGAGCTTTGGGATGATCAGGCCGCCGCAAACTCCGTTCACCTCGCCCCGCTTGCGGGGAGAGGTCGAAAGCGAAGCTTTCGGGTGAGGGGGACTCTCACGAGTCCCGCTGGTGAAGCAGCACCCCAACCCTCTCTCCGCGAAAGAGCGGGGAGAGGGAGCGCGCTTCCTTCGCCGATCTAGCGAAGCCTATCTCATCGTGCTGTCGATCACGCCGCCGCCGGCACCTGTGGATCGGCGATCGCGCCGGCGACGCGGACGCGGACGCGGAGCGCATTGCCGGGAAGGTAGGCGATCGGCATGTCTTCGACGTCGATGGTCTTGAGGGTTTCGCGCGCAGCGCCGGCGGAGATGGCGCGCTCCTCGGCAATGCCGCGCGCGGCGGCGATCGCCTCATCGCGGGAGAGATCGCGGAACACCTGGTCGGCCTCGCCCGAGACCTGCGCGATTGCCGCTCCCACCGCGTTGGCGCAGTCGCCATGCGGCACGCGCACGATCTCGGAGATGCCGGGCAGGTGGTCCGGCACCAGGAAGGCGCCGCCGCCGACCGCGAGCAGCGGCACGTCGCCGGCTTCGGTCTTCATCCGGTCGATGTCATCGGCGAGCTTGCGATGCGCGGTGGCGAGTGCGGCCTCGATCAGCGGCTTCGGCAGCGAGGCGACGTGGGCGCGGTCGCCGATCTCGACGAGGCCGGCGGCAACCGCGATGTCGGTCGCTGTGAGGCGCGTGCCGCCGAACACCAGCGCCTCCGAGGTCAAGCGGTAGCCGACGCTGACCGGCCCGACCCGCGCCGGGTCTTGCTCGACATGGCTGCCGCCACCGAGTCCGATCGACAACAGGTCGGGCATCCGGAA
>NZ_JAFAVV010000885.1 GCF_019242285.1 Bradyrhizobium sp. | reverse complement strand
TCAGAAGCTGAAAGAACACATTGTTATAATTTTTCGTCGTAAGATCGCAGAGCGCGCGGCGAGTAAGATAAGGCATGATGGTGTCGAAGATCGTCGTTTGCTCATCGTCGGACAGGCCGCTAGTGGCGACCCGTAGGGCCAGAGCGTGCGTGGGCGAAACATCCCAGGGGGCGAGCCATTTCCCAAATCGCGCAATCGGAGAAACGCCGGCACCCGAGCTGAATTGCTGATAGACCCCCGCGTACCGCGTCAGCAGGTTTAATTGCTTTTCGGCGAGCATGCCTTGCGTCAATCCGAATTTCGTATACTCGGCGTAAAGCTTGCTGATATCGACGGTATCGCCGAGCTCAGCCTGAAGCGCGCTCTGCATGAACCATTCAAGGCGTGGTTTCCTGAGACGGCCTCGTCGTTGCTCTTCCGTCCAGAAGCCGCTTTCAAAAGGGCTCCATAACGTGTCGTAGAGTGTTGCGCTGTCGGCCGCTTCGCGATCGGCCCGCATAAAGATGAAGTTGCGGATGAGGTCGGTTGCGTGAAGCTCGGCGCCGCGTCCGTTCAAAGTCTCGAAAATGACCTGGGCGTCGTCGTTCTCGTCCAATGAAATCGAGACGAGCCGTAGATCACGAAGAAGCGCGCTGGCGAGTTGCTCTAATTCAGTCCGCGCTCATCGCCCTCCGCCTCGCCAAGCCACTCGTCGATGCGGTCATGGGGATGTTCAACGCCGACGCGACGCAAACTGTCGTTTTTGGTTAAGTTCGCCGGGAACTCTTCACGAAGGCCCTCGCGACCCTCGGCTGACATTGCCGCACGAAAGGGCTCACGATCGCGGAAGGTTGGCCAGACTTTGAAACGCTCAATTTCAGGGTTGACCATGGTCTCGGGGCTTAGATTCCACAGGCAGCTTTCGACGTGTGGCAGGAGGGACGAATGGCCGCCTTCTCGCGCGGCCATAGCCAACGCTACGAGGAAGTACTGCAAAGTCGTGAGGCGCTGCTGCCCGTCGATGATGTGATAGGTCTCGACTCCCCGTAGCCCTGTGCGCGGTGTTGAGGCTCAAGGACGATGGCTCCAAGAAAGTGCGGCGGCGGGTTTTCTCCGTTTCCCCGCGCTTCTGCTTTTTCCGCCACATCGTTCCAAAGAGGCTCCCATTGCTCTTCTTTGGTCCACACATAGGCTCTTTGGTAAAATGGGACGCGGTACTGCCTGCGATCTTGAAATACCTGCTGGATCGCAATGGTTTCTGATTTTATGGACTTCCCTCCGAGGTAGTCAATTCGAGAGGCGGCAACCGGAAAGGTCAAGCCAATTGTGACGCACTGATACGATGCTAAAGTCGGAGGAGGACCTGCGAATTTGATAAGCGATCAACCGACGGTTAAAAAAATTTCTCGGCGAATGAAATTGACCACAACCAATTGTTTTCGAACGAGAGGGCTGAGAGAATGGCGCCGCCTGGCACGTCCTCAAGGGCTTAGAACTTGGTTGCGAAGGCAAGATTTGAACTTGGGACGTTCAGGTTATGAGGCCGAAGGTTGGAATGAAAGCGAAAAGCGCTCCCGAGCACTTCCTAGGCCGCTCGAAGCGGTTCGTCCTATTTGTACGCCACAGCTACCCAGTAACCATACCTGCGCAGTTGATTTCTTTCTTGCTGGAGAAGCCTACGATCTTATTGCCTCAGACCGATCCTGGTTCGGACGGAAGGCATGCCCGGCAACGACGAAAAGACTCGGATCGAGGCATTTGCGTCGGCAGGTTGCAGCAGAGTGCCGCGTGCGACAAAGCGCGGTCGCAAGAACCGTGGCGTGCCGCCGCCCGCAACGTTCGATATCGATACGCTGCCGGGTAGCTCTAATTTGACGATATTAGAGACGGCCGCGATCATCCGGCGCACACCTGGAGCGCTGGAACAGTGGCGGCGAGATCCGAACCATCCCCTTAAATGGCGTTACGTCGACGGCCGCCCGCTCTATCGTGTCGATGCAGTGCGCGACTATCTGGCGGGGCGCGATAAGACTCTTAAGCCGTCCCGGCCGCATAGTGCTCGCGGAGACGGCCAAGCAACTCGGCCTTGATTGGGTCCAGCGGATTCGTCCGCTGCAAGCGCACGACCTTGCCGACCCGTTTCGCGCCGACCAACTCCGCGATATAGTCATGAGCCGCTTCGAAGGCCATCTTGCGGATAATCCACTGTTCGTCGTGATTGTAGACCTGGTCGATTCCGCGGGGCTTTTGCCCGACACATAGCCGCTGGATTTCGTTGTCGTAACCGCAGCGTGACATGATGGTGCGCAGTGTGCGCCGCAGATCATGCATAGTGAATCTGGCGACCTCGGCTTCCTTGATCAGGCGCCCAACCATCTTGGTGAAGCCCGACATCTGCCCCCCGGTCTTTGGCGACGGGAACACATAGTCGGAAGTAGCGCGCTGAAAATGTTTCACCGCCGCCAGCACCTCATCGATCAGCTGCGTGCGCGGCACGTCGTGGTGTAGACCCATCTTGGTCCAGGCCTCGTCGAAGGTGACGCGGTCGTCTAAGACATGCCTCGACCATTCCTGCATCGTCGGCTCGCTGCGGCGCGGACCACCGAGCAGGCACAGCCGCGTCAGCTGTCCAAACGCGCCGAGCTTACCCGCCGCCTTCCAGACCTTGATCACTTCGTCGTCGGTGAGCGCGCGACCCTTCTGTCGGCGCCCGACCCGCTCTGCGCGAGTCTGCTTTGGATTTCGATAGCCGGCGAGAACGTTGGTATCGACAAAGCCTCGGCTCACGCACCATTCCAGAAAGGTGTGGGTGTGCTTGCGCATATCGTCGGCGGCGCCGCGCTTGCCGGTGGCGGCGATCCTATCCGCGTCCGCGACGATCTGCCGGCGCGTCAGCGATCTGATGTCCTTGGTCAGATGCCCGGCCAGACCGCGCCGCATCGCCGACAGTGCAACCTGCCAGTTCACGATTCCGCGCTGCAGCAGCGCCCTCTCATACGGCCCCTTCGCCTCGATCAGCTCGCCCAGCGTCTTCCGCTCTTTTGCGGCCAGCTGTTGCTGTTTGGCTTCGCGCTTGGCGGCGTTCGGGTCGCCCGTGCGCACGAGATCACCGGTCGCGATCTTGGCGGCGGCGCGCGCGTCCTTTTCCTTGAACCTCGGCCAGGCGCCCAGCGTCTTGCGCTGCGTGCCATCGACACCCGGTTTGGTAAACAGATAGACCCAGCTCTTGCCGCCGCTGGCGCGGACTCTGAGCGCAAGCCCCGGCTGTTCGCTGTCGTAGAGGTAGACCTGCGATTTGCCGGCCGGCAGCTCGACGCGCTCAACGGCGGCGTCGGTGAGCTTGACGAATCGCTGTTGCGATTCGGACCTGAGATCTTTTCCCTTGTCGGGGTGAGACATGAAATCTTTCCCGCGATTCTGTGCCCCAGGGGAGAATTGGCCTCGGGGCACAGCGGGGGCACAGATTTTGACCTATGGCCGCGTGTGGCCGACTGAGGTCAAATATTGCAGGAAATCCTTGCGTTGCAAGGGTTTTTTCGATTCAGCGTATGGTCTGCTATGGCCGCCTTGGAGCCGTGGTTCTTCCTTCACACGGGAGAGGTCCAAGGTTCGATCCCTTGTGCGCCCACCATTTCAAGCGGAGCGTCGGCACCGCCTGGGATGTTTCCGAGTTCAGATTTATCTGGTGCAAGTCTCGGACGGCTGCCACAATTCCGGCAGCCGCTGCTTCCCACGCGGCGCAAGCGCCCCACTACCTTGCTTTCGCCTCGGCAGACCGCTTGTCGCTGACGTGACGCGATGCCGCGCGACGCGGTTTGGAGGGGGCCGCCTGATTGGCCATGAGTTGCAGCCAACCGCTCTCGATATGGCTGACCATGGCCTCGACCGCGCCCCGAACGTCGCCCTCGCTCGCCTTCTTCAGGAAATGTTCGTGCTCGCCCCGCATGCGCTCGTTGCGGGCGTAGTCCTTGTCCTGATTGGTAAAGGGATATTTGGCCCAGAGCACGCGGACGAACTGCAATGTCTGCGGACGCTGGGCGAGTTCGTAAAGCTTGAAGTGGAAACGATAGTTCTCTGTCCTGATCTCTTTGAGATCGCGGGCTTTGAGCGCGAGGGTGAGCAGAGATTGCACGCGCTTCAACTCCGCCAGCTTCTCTCGCGTCATGAGCTTGAGCGCATGATGTGTGAGCTCGCGTTCGAGCGTCAGGCGAAGTTCGTAGATTTCACGCGCGTTGCCCGGTTCGAAGGGAGGCACCAATACGCCCTTGTGGGCAAGCCCCAGAACAAAGCCTTCGGCTTCCAAGAGTTGCAGCGCTTCGCGGACGGGCGTGATCGAAACGCCGAGCTCATTGGCGATGTCCGCCTGCTTCAGCTTTTCCCCGCGCCCATAGATTCCGGCGATGATGCGCTCACGCAGGATTTCCGCAACATGGTCTTGTTTGGTCTGAAAAACCATGTCGCTAGTCCGTCGTCATCTGCAGGCCGTCGTGCCGAACCATCCTGGAATCCGCAAATTGAGGATAGAA
>NZ_JAFAVV010000808.1 GCF_019242285.1 Bradyrhizobium sp. | reverse complement strand
TTTTCCCGTAGCGACAGCGAGGGAAAGATCTCGCGCTCCTGCGGCACGTAGCCGAGCCCGGCCCAGGAGCGCCGGTGCGGCTTCAGCCTGGCGATATCGCGGCCGTGCAGGTTGATAGCGCCGCCGTGCAGGGTCGTGTGGCCCATCACGGTTGCGAGCAGCGTCGTCTTGCCGACGCCGTTGCGGCCGATGATGGAGAGCGTCTCGCCCTCGCCAAGCGCGAGGCGCACGTCTTCGAGCACGACGGTTTCGCCGTAGCCGGCGAACACGCCCGCGAGCTCCAATGCGGCGCTAGCCATGACGCGCCTCTTCGCCCAGATAGACCGCGCGTACGCGTTCATCCGCCACGATCTCGGCCGGCGTGCCGTCGGTCAGCACCGCGCCTTGCACCAGAACGGTGATGCGCTTGGCCACGCGGAACACCACGTCCATGTCGTGCTCGATGATCAGGATCGCGATGTCCGGATCGAGGCCGGCAATCACATCGAGGATGAGATGGCTCTCCGACGACGGCACGCCGGCGGCGGGCTCGTCCAACAACAACACCTTTGGGCGCAGCGCCAGCGCGATGGCGATCTCCACCAGCCGCAGGCGGCCATAGGGGAGCTCGCGCACGAGCTTGAGCGCGTCGTCCGCAAGTCGCAGCGAATCCAGGTGTGCCAATGCTTCAGCAATAACGGCGCGCTCGGCGCCGGCCGGGCGCCACAATTTGTTGCAGGCACCCGTGCGCTCGGCGACGGCGAGATAGACGTTCTCCAGCACCGTAAGGCCGCGGAACAGCTGATTGATCTGAAACGTGCGGGCGATGCCACGCCGCGTGCGCTTGGCCTGCGAGAGCCGAGTGATATCCTCGCCATCGAGCAGCACCTGGCCCGAATTGGGCTGCAGCACGCCGGTGATCAGGTTCACCAGCGTCGTCTTGCCGGCGCCATTGGGCCCGATCAGCGCCTGACGGGCGCCGCGCTCCAATGTGAGATTGACGTCACGGGTGACGGCGAGCGCGCCGAAACTCTTATGCAGCCCCCGGATTTCGAGCGCGGCGGTCATGATTTCTGCGTCCGGAAGCGGGCGCCTAGGTCTTCGACCAGACCAAACAAACCGCGGCGCGCAAACAATACGACCAGCACCAGCACGAAGCCGATGCCGAACTGCCAGAACTCGGGGCTGGCCTTGGAGAGATAATCCTCGAGCAGCATATAGATGACGCCGCCCGCGAACGCGCCGTAGAGCCGGCCGGTGCCACCCAGGATCAGGATGATCATGACGCCGGCGCTGCGGTCGAAATCGAACACGCCGAGTGTGGCGTAGGCATTGGTCTGCGTGAACAGCGCGCCGGAAACGCCGGAAATAGCCGCGGCGATGGTGTAGACGATGACAAGGCGCCAGCGCACCGGCGAGCCGATCGCATGCATGCGATTGACGTTCTCGCGGATGCCGGCGAGCGCCTCGCCGAACGGCGAGTAGACGATGCGCCGGACCACGTAGAACAGGACGAACAGCACCACCCCGCAATAGATGTAGTTGGTGTGGCCGTAGAGGTCATAATCGAACACGCCGAACAGCGGCCAGATCGTAATGCCCGGAATGCCGTCGTAGCCGCCGGTGAAATCCTTGAACAGGTTGCCGACTTCCTGCAGCAGGATGGTGGTTGAAAGCGTGAGCACCAACAGCGCGAGGCCGCGATAACGCAGCAGCACGAGGCCCGAGAGGAAGCCGGCGATCGCTGCCACGGCGGCCGCAGCAAACAATCCGCTGATCGGCTCGCCGTAGCCGTAGCGGGTGTCGAGGAGGCCTACCGCATAGGCGCCCAGGCCGAAGAACGCCGCATGCCCGAGCGTGACGATGCCCGCATAGCCGAGGATCAGATCGAGCGAGAGCGCGAACATTACGCCGATCAGCACCTGCGTCCCGAACGTCATGCGGTCGGGGAAGACGAAGTAGGCGGCGATCGCCAGCACCCACGGCAAGGCTTCCGCCGGCTTGAAGCGATGTCGGCGCGCGAGAAAGTCGATGGCCCGTTGGCGCGGCGCCGGCGGGCTTTGCAGCGCCGTGCTCATGCGCCCGCTTGATCATTCACGGCCGTAAAACCCCGTCGGCTTGAACAGCAGAATCAGCACCGTCGCCGCGTAGATGAAGAACCCGCCGCCGCCCGCGTAGACGTATTTACCGCCGGTATCGATAACGCCGAGGACGACCGCCGCAACGAGCGTTCCCTTCAGGCTGCCGAGCCCGCCGACCGCGACCACGATCAGAAAGAAGATGAGGTAGATGGTGGCGAAGCTCGGCGTGATGCCGAAGAAC
>NZ_JAFAVV010000657.1 GCF_019242285.1 Bradyrhizobium sp. | reverse complement strand
CGTTAGCCTGATCTGCTATGAAGCACCCTCCGGTGCTGTCGAAGAGTGCGGGGGAGATGGTGATAGGCGGGGACGACCGGCATCTCGATTTCCGGGTCGCGGTCCTGGTGCGCGCGGACGCGCAAGGCGGGCGGGAGCTGGTCGTGGTGACGGTGGTGCATTGCCATAACCGGCTGGGACGAACGTACCTGGCCGTGATCGCGCCGTTTCACCGCACGATCCTGCGGGCGAACTTGGAACGGACGGTAAGGATGCTGGAGGGCTAGAGCTATTTCCGTTCCGATGGAATCGGAACGGAGCTCTAGATTCTTGTTTTGACGCGTTTTCTTCACGCGAACCGGTATCCACTTCGCTCGAAAACGCTTTAGATCGGTTCGACGGGGCCGAGGATCGGCGCGGCTTCCGCCGCCCTCTTATCGAGCTTGATTAGGCAATGCTGCTTTGAGCAGCGACAGCAAGGTGCAGGGCATCGCCCGAACGAACGCCGAGACGAGTCCGTGCAGAATTAGGTGCCGAAGCTCGCGCATGTCGCCATTTGGCAGTTTGCAGAGGTACTACCCGCCCTGATCCGCCTGCGCGAACACGGGCAGCGCCTTCTCGACCATGGCATCCGATGCGGTCAGGCTGATCCGAAAATAGTGTTCGGCGTTCATGAGGCTTCCGGGCAGGACGAAGACATCGCGGTCCGCGAGCGCACTCCAGTGCCGGTCCGGCTCGCCGTCCGGCCACCTGCTCCAGAGATAGAAGGTGCCCTCCGGCACCAGCGGCTCACACCCGGCCTGGCGCAGGACCGGAAGCAGGCGATCGCGACGCCGCGCGAGCGCCGCCTGGTCGATCGAGAGCTTTTCGAGATCCGGGACCGCGTACTGCATCACGGCGTTGGGAAAGCTCCAGCCGATCGCCACCTGCGCGGGAAACGCCGCCTGCTGGAAGGCCCGCCGCTCTTCGGGCGGCATCAGCGGCGAAATCGCCATGTAGCCCAGCCGCTGCCCCGGCGACAGCAGCACCTTGCCGTAGCTGTAGGAAATGAAGGTCCAGGGATAGAAGCTGGCCGGGCTGTCGAATGCCCTGCCGTCGAAGCGAAGACGGCGATAGGGCTCGTCGGAAAGCAGATAGATGCGATGACCGACCCGCGCCGAGGCGCGCTCGAGCAGGTCGGCGAGATCCCGGAGCATCCGGCCCGTGTAGATGCGTCCCGTCGGGTTGTGCGGCGTGTTGACGATCACGAGCTTCGTCTTCTGACCGATGGCTGCGTCGATCGCGGACAGATCGAGATCGAACGAAGGCGCCGCGAGGGCGACCTTTCGAGGCACCGCATGGGCCGCAAGCAGCATGGGCTCGTAGCAGAACCAGGCCGGTTCGGAGAAGATCGCCTCATCCCCTTGATCGAGGGTCAGGTGGAAGATCAGGGCGATCGCCGCGAACGCGCCTGACGTGAGGGCGATGTCGGCCGGCTCGAACGCGAGGCCAAGCTCACGTCCGACATGCTCGGCGAGAAAGCTGCGAGGCTCCGCCTCGCTGGCCTTGTAGGCGAACCAGTTCTCGTCCTTTGGGACCGCGTGCGTTCGGATCGCCGAGACGATCTCCGGCAGCGGCATTTCATGGGGATTTCCAAAGGTGAAATCGCAGATATCGGGGGCTGCGCGCCGCTTGCCGTAGCGGGATTGAAAGTAGAAGGCATTCAGAGATCGAGATGCCGCCTGAACATCCTTGATCCGGGACGAGACTGCCAAGCTTTGCCTCCTATCGAATGGACAAGATGCTGCCATGGGCGCCACGGAAGCACGGACGTCGCCCCACGCATGGACCTTTCGGAGTACAGCATGATGTCACTGTGACGTCCACGCGTTGCAATCGTA
This sequence comes from Bradyrhizobium sp., assembly GCF_019242285.1. GTDB lineage: Bacteria > Pseudomonadota > Alphaproteobacteria > Rhizobiales > Xanthobacteraceae > Bradyrhizobium. The sequence goes on along the minus strand of NZ_JAFAVV010000657.1, from coordinate 3,191 downwards.
ACAAGCCGAGGTCTCGATCAATGGTAAGAGCTGGTGAGACTGTGGCCTGAAGCTTGCTTGTTGAAGGTGCGGACAAGCGGCGCCCCAGCGCCGCTTGCGGCCGGACGGCCGCTCCATGCCGCGATTCCAGCGTGGCGGCCGGGCACTCCGGCCGCCACATCAGGTTGAAGTCCTTGGTTATGCCTTAATTTCTCAAAGCGCTTGAACTACGGCGCCTGCCGCCCAGACCTATTCATGAAGACGTCATGAAATCCCTGTTCACGAAGCCCGCTGCAACGGCGCCTTGCAGTTGTCCGGCTTGCGAACCGGCGAGGGGGAAGAGCGGACATGTCGGACCCGCAATTGGTCGATCGCATCCATGAATGTGCATTCGTGCCGGAGCTCTGGCCGGATGTTCTGGATGAGCTGGCGGGAATCGCGAAGGCGGAGGGCGGCTTCCTGTTTGCCGCCAACAAGGGCATTCGCAACTGGACGGCCTCGCCGAGCCTGCGCGCAGGCATGGAAATCTTCTCCAGGGGCAGTTTCTACAAACGCAGCCGGCGCGCGAGCCGGGCGATTGCCGCCCGCCATGCCGGCTTCCTGCGGGAAAAGGACCTGTTCACCGATCAGGAGCTGGCGCGCGACCCGGTCTATCGTCATCTGATCTGGCCGGCCGGCCTCGGCTGGGGCGCCGGCACCGTGATTCCGGCACCGACCGGCGATGTCCTGTTCCTGAGCGTCGAGCGCAAGCGTGCCACCGGACCGGTGCCGGCCACGGTCGTGCGCAAGCTCGACGCGCTCCGCCCGCATCTGGCGCGCAGCGCGCTGATGTCGGCCCGCCTGCAGCTCGAACACGCCAAGGCCGCCGCCGAGACCATGAGCCTGATCGGCCTGCCCGCTCTGGTGTTCGACGAGCAGGGCAAGGTGCTGGCCGCAAACCCAGGGATGGAGCAGCTGACAGGCCATATCCGCTGGCAGGCGCTCGACCGCATCAGCCTGAAGGATCCCAGCGCGGACGCATTATTGCGGCGGGCGATCGATGCGCTCGGCGTCACCGAGACGGCGCCGACCTCCTCCTTCGCGGTGCGCGACACCGACAGCAGGGCCGTCATGGTCGCGCATGTGATCCCGATCCGCCGCGCTTCCCGCGACATCTTCATGCGCTGCGCCGGCATGCTGGTGCTGACGCCGGTGACGCTGCCCAACGGTCCGCCGGTCGACCTCGTCACCTCGTTGTTCGATCTCACACCCGCGGAAGCGCGCGTCGCGCGCGAATTGAGCGGTGGCAAGACCGTCGACGAAATTGCCTCGCGCGGCGGGGTGTCGCGCAACACCGTTCGCTCGCAGGTGCGCGGGATTCTGGAGAAGACGGGATGCCATCGCCAGGCCGAAGTTGTCGCGCTGCTCAACGGCCTGCTGATCCCGCAGCCGGGGAGCTCACGGACGGCGACGGAGCAATGACGTCCGCATGCGTCATCATCCAATCGGACGATGCGTCATTTCCTCGACGGAGCCACGGAAGGATGGATGCCGGGGCCCTGCAATGAAACGGGACTCGCTCGTCGAAGGCTTGATCTCAGGAGGAGGCTTCCCATGACCGACACCGATTTTCAGTTCGGTCTTGCGCCCGACGATCTCGCCTTGCAGAGGAAGACGCCCTACCCGTTGATTCCCACCAATCTCAGGGGCGTCTACGCCAACCCGGCGCCGCCGGACTCCTTCGATCCCGGTCGAGCCTCGGCGGCCGACCTCGTCAAATACGGCCTGCTGTGGCCGCGGCCCGCCACCACCGATGAGCCGGCGCTGGCGGAGGCCTGGAACACCGTATTTTCGGCCAGATGGCGCGAGAAGGACCGGATCGTTCCGGCCCTGCGGTCGCAGGCCGGAAAGACGCACCAGATCCGACGCAAGCGACGCACGACCGATGGCAGCTTCACGAGCGACGCGTGGGCCGGCTGTGTCTTCACCGGCGGACTCTGGTCGTCCGTTACTGCCGCATGGACCGTGCCGACGATCGGGCGGCTGCTCGGACCACGGGGAGCCGAAGGCTGGAATTCGACCTGCTGGCTGAGTATCGACGGTTTCAAGACCGGCCGCAGATCGTCCTGCGATGTGCTGCAGGCCGGCATCGAGCAATCCATCGATGATGGCGGCGAGCCGACCTACACCGTCTGGTTTGCCTGGCATGTCCCCGCCCGACCCAGCGCGCCAGCCTACGTGCACCAGACCAATGTGGTGAATTTTCCGGTCGATCCCGGCGACACTATTCAATGCTATGTGAGCTATGCCAATGCCAACACCGCGGGCTACGTCTTCGTCGCCAATCTCACGCGGCGCAAGTTCACTGCGCTGACGCTGGCGCCGCCGCCCGGCGCAACGTTCCGCGGCGATTCGATTGCCTGGATCGTGGAGGCGCCGAATAACGATGGTCTGGCGGACCTGCCTGCCAGATTGCCGCCCGTGAAGTTCACCGCGGCGTCCGCCTCGGGCCCGACCGGCGTCGTCGGCAATCCCCACCATGCCGACACCGTGGACATCGTGTCGCCCGATGGCCGGCTCCTGACGACGACCACGCCCGGCCATTTCAGCGTCACGGTCAAAGGGGCTCCCCGCGTGTATCGCCCGCGCCGCGGCGTGTTGTGCCTTGACGGTCCGCTTGGCAATCATTCGGCGGCGATCGCCGCATACGAGCCGGGCGACTCCTGCGTGGGCAGGTAGTCGCGTAACGCGAAACGACTCGGGCCTGCCCTCTCCTGGAGGTTCCGAGGGTGAAGAAGAGCGCCGTGCGAAAGCCTCAGTCCCGCGCCGTCATTGAACTGTCATTGAATGTGTCAACAGCTTCTCGCAAGACGCATTCGAGGATCTCCATGGACTATTTCCGGCGCTTCACCTTCCTGTTCGCGGCCCCCGTCTTCGACGCCGACGATCTCGAAGGCATTCGCTTCAACCAGATCATCACCGAGATCGAGCGCTCCGGCTTCGAGGTCGTGCGCGCCCGCAAGCTGGAGGATGCCGAGATCGCGGTGCAGACCGATGCCGCGATCGGCTGCATGGTGGTGGACTGGGGCAAGAAGGGGCTGGAAGGCAAGACCGCGTCCCTGATCAACTTGATGCGCCGCCGCGGGCTGGATTTCCCGATCATCCTCTTGATCCGCCGCAAGCGGTTCGAGGACCTGCCGGTCGAGGTGCTCGATTTCATCGACGGCTATGTG